>NZ_DJTF01000144.1:0-9375 GCF_002438125.1 Pseudomonas sp. UBA6315 | reverse complement strand
GCACTGGCACTGCGCCAAACCTGACCAATACTTGAAGTGTTGGCGCGGCGCATCCCCCCCAAGTGGCGCGCCAATAAAGGTGCTCAGGGACCGCGTACCTTTGTTTTACTCCTAATGGTCTTAACCCGGATTCCCCCCCCAGAACCCGGGTTTTTTTTGCCCGCCTTACGCCGCTACGCGGGCAAGGGGGAACAAGCGCTTGAAGTTGTCGGTGGTCTGGCTGGCCAGCTGCTCGTAGCTGACCCCGCGCAAGGACGCCACGTACTCGGCCACCTCGCGCACGTACTGCGGCAGGTTCGGCTTGCCGCGGTGCGGGATGGGCGCAAGGTAGGGCGAATCGGTTTCCACCAGCAGGCGGTCGACCGGCACCTGGCGCGCCACTTCGCGCAAGGCATCGGCGTTGCGGAAGGTGACGATGCCCGACAACGAAATGTAGTAGCCCAGGTCCAGGGCGGCCTTGGCCATGTCCCAGTCCTCGGTGAAACAGTGCAACACGCCCGCCTGGGGCAGGTTGGCCTCGCGCAGCAGCGCCAAGGTGTCGGCCCTGGCAGCGCGGGTATGCACGATCACCGGCTTGCCGGTCTGGCGAGATGCTTCCAGGTGCAGGCGGAACGAGGCCTGCTGCAGTTCTGCGGCTTCTGGCTCGTAGTGGTAGTCCAGCCCGGTTTCGCCGATCGCCACCACATGCGGGTGTGCCAGCTCGCGCAGCAGCCATTCCAGGGCCGGGGTTTCGCCGGGCGCCAGGTCCAGCGGGTGCACCCCCACCGAGCAATCCACATCGGCGTACTGCTCGCTCAGGGCCTTGACCGCCCCGGCGTTCTCGGCGCTCACGCCAATGCACAGGAAATGCCCGACACCGCGCTCCCGGGCCGCCTGCAGGGCGGCATCGAGGGAACCCTGGTGGGCGCTCAGGTCAAGACGGTCGAGGTGGCAATGGGAATCTACGAGCATGGGATACGACACACATGAGGAAATGAAAAATCAGCGAGCGCCCGGCAACTGCTGCCAATGGGCCAGCAACGCTTCCAGCAGCAGCACGCGATTGAGGTTGGCCTTGCCCAGCACCTTCTGGCGCTGTTCGAGGATCCACGCCTGAACCTCGAGCACCTTGCCCTGGCGGCTCTTCTGCGCCAGGTATTGCACGACCTTGCGCATATCGGCCAGGCCCAACCCTGCTTCGTCCTGGCTCAACTGGTAGCGCAGGATCAGGTGCGACCAGTCGAAGAACCAGTCGAACAGCAACAACAATGGCACACCACTCCAGGCCTCGGCCAGCTGGCTGGGCGATTGCTGCTGCTTGAGCAGCTTCTTCACCCCTTCGGTGACCAATGCGCGCTGCTCGCGCACGCCCTGGGCCTGCAGCTTCACTGCCGTCAAGGGCGAGCCGGCCGCAAGCGTCAGCAGCTCATCGCGCTCGGCTTCGTCGCTTTCGGGCAGCGCCGCGGCCAGCCACGCCTGGCTCTGGGCCAGGCTGGGCTGCGGGCAGGTCACCTGCTGGCAGCGGCTCTTGATGGTCGGCAGCAGGCGGCTGGGCTGGTGGCTGACGAGCAGCAGCACGGTATCGCCGGAGGGCTCCTCGAGGCTCTTGAGCAAGGCGTTGGAGGCGTTCACGTTCATCGCCTCGACCGGCTCGATCAGCACCACCTTGCGGCCACCGAGCTGCGCGGTCTGGACCACGAAGGACACCAGCTCACGCACCTGGTCGACCTTGATCGGCTTGTCGGCCTCTTCCGGCTCCAGCACGAAGTTGTCCGGGTGGCTACCGGCCCTGAGCAGGTGGCACGCCTTGCACTGCCCGCAGGCATCGAGCCCCTGCGGTTGCTGGCACAGCAGGCGCGCCATCAGGCGCTCGGCCAGGGCACGCTTGCCGATGCCCTGGGGGCCGTTCAGCAGGTAGGCATGGGCATGCCGGGGGCGCCCGGCCAACTGCTGCCACAGCGCCTGCTGCCAGGGGTAGGCCTCAGCCACGGCAACGCTCCACGATGGCCGGCAGCAAGGCGTCGATGGCACGCTGCACGCCAGCCAGTGGCTGCGCGGCGTCCAGCAAGGTGTAACGCTGCGGCTCGCGCTGCGCGCGCTGCAGGTAGGCCTGGCGCACGGCCTCGAAGAAGGCTTGGCCTTCCTGCTCGAAACGGTCCAGGCGACCGCGCGCGGCGGCGCGGGCCAGGCCGACTTCCACCGGCAGGTCGAAGACCAGGGTCAGGTCCGGGCGCAGGTCGCCCTGGACGAATTGCTCCAGGGCGGCAATGCGCTCGACCGACAGGCCGCGGCCGCCGCCCTGGTAGGCATAGGTGGCATCGGTGAAGCGGTCGCACAAGACCACCGCGCCCTTGGCCAAGGCCGGGCGGATCACCTGCGCCAGGTGCTGGGCACGTGCGGCGAACACCAGCAGCAGCTCGGTGTCGGCCGCCATCGCTTCGTCGCTGGGTGCCAACAACAGCTCGCGGACCTTCTCGGCCAACGGGGTGCCGCCCGGCTCGCGGGTCAGCACCACGTCCAGCCCCTGTTCGCGCAGGCGTGCGGCCAGGTAGTCGCGGTTGGTGCTCTTGCCCGCGCCTTCGGGGCCTTCAAGGGTAATAAACAAGCCGCTCACAAGCAGTCCTTAATGTTGTTCGTCAGGCGCCGGCGCTTGCGCCGGTGCAGGTTCGCTGGCCGGGGCCGGCTCCTGCGCCTCGGGCTCATCCGCCGCGGGTTGATCGTCGGCAGGCGCGGCCTGTGGCCCGGGGCTGGAGCGGTAATCGGCACGCCGCTTGAGCTGGAACTCGCGCACGGCCGAGTTGTGGTTGTCCAGGTCGTCGGAGAACACGTGGCTGCCATCGCCGCGGGCGACGAAGTACAGGCTGGTGCCATCGGATGGATTGAGCGCGGCGTGAATCGCCTCGCGCCCGACCATGGCAATCGGCGTCGGCGGCAGCCCGCTGATGGTGTAGGTGTTGTAGGGCGTCGGCTCGCGCAGGTCGGCGCGGGTGATCCTGCCGTTGTAGCGCTCGCCCATGCCATAGATCACCGTGGGGTCGGTCTGCAGCATCATGCCCAGGCGCAGGCGGCGCACGAACACGCCAGCGATCTGCCCGCGCTCCTGGGGAATGCCGGTTTCCTTCTCCACCAGCGAAGCCATGATCAGCGCCTGGTAGGGGTCGCGATAAGGCAAGTCGGTGCTGCGCTCAGCCCACTCCTTGGCCAGCACATCGTCCAGGCGCATGTAGGCCTGTTGCAGCAACTCGGCGTCGCTCATGCCGCGCACGAAGCGATAGGTGTCGGGGAAGAAGCGCCCTTCGGGAAACACCCCGGTGTGGCCGAGCTTGTCCATCACCTCGGCATCGGACAGGCCGTCGAGGGTGTGCTTGAGCTTTTCGTGCTTGGCGATCGCCGAGCGCACCTGGCGGAAGGTCCAGCCTTCGACCAGCGTCAGGTTGTATTGCACCACATCGGCCCGGCGCCAGGCGTCGAACAGGTCTTCGACGGTCATGCCCGGGGTGAGGCGGTACTCACCGGTCTTCAGGGGCACATCGGCCATGTTGAAGCGCCAGTACAGGCGCAGCCAGACGGCGTCATCGAGCAGCCCCTCGTGCTGCATGCGGTAGAACATGCGGTTGGGGTTGGTGCCATTGGGCACGTCGAGCAGGCGCTCCTGCGTCACGGCCAAGGGCTGCTCCAGCACCGAGTTGAGCTTCCAGGCCGACCAGCCCAAGGCCAGGCCTGCGAGGATCAAACCCATTTCCAGCAGCAGCAGGAATTTGCGTCTCACGAATTCAGGTATCCAGTAACGTACGGGCAACGGCCTGCAGTTTACGGGTGAGTGGGCCCGGCGACCAGTACAGCGCGGCAATTGCCCGCACCGGCCAGACGCCGTAGACACTGTTGCAGACGAACACTTCATCGGCCTGTTCGAGCTCGTCGAAGGCCAGGTCGCGCACCTGCAACGGGATCGACAGCGCCTGCGCCTGCTCCAGCAACGCGCCGCGCATCACCCCGGCCACGCCGCAACGGCTGAGGTCGGCGGTGAGCAGCTTGCCATCGCGCACCAGGAACAGATTGCTGTACACCCCTTCGATCACCCTGCCCTGCCCATCACGCATCAGGCCTTCGGCATGCTCGCTGTCCTGCCATTCGGCACGGGCCAGCACCTGCTCCAGGCGGTTGAGGTGTTTGAGGCCGGCCAGCAAGGGTTGTTCCCCAAGCCGGGTCTGGCAGGGGAACAAGCGCACGCCGAGCTCGGCATGTTCGACAGGATAGCTGGGCAGCGCGCTGCCCTGCAGGATTCGTCGCGGTGCGACACCCACCGCCGGCGCGTAGCCACGCTGGCTGTCGCCACGGGTGAGGATGAGCTTGGCGACACCCTCGCCCAACTGGCTGGCATAGCGTTGGACTTCATCGCGCAGCAGCGCCAGGTCGCCAGCCAGTGCCAGGCGCTGGCAACCCAGCGCCAGGCGGGCCATGTGGCCGTCCAGCAGGCTGGGCCGGCCGTTGCGCACGGCGATGGTCTCGAACAGCCCATCGCCGTAGGCCAGGCCGCGGTTCTGCAGGTTGAGCGCAGTCGCCGGCTGGCCATCGATCCAGCTTTGCATCAACCGGCGAACCGGCGGAACACCAGCGAGCCGTTGGTGCCACCAAAGCCGAACGAGTTGGACAGCACCACATCGATCGGCATGCTGCGCGCCACGTGCGGCACGAAGTCGAGGTCGCAGCCTTCGTCCGGCTCATCGAGGTTGATGGTCGGCGGCGCCATCTGGCTGTTGATCGCCAGCACGCTGAAGATCGCCTCTACCGCGCCTGCGGCACCCAGCAGGTGGCCGGTCATCGACTTGGTCGAACTGACCGCCAGCTTGTAGGCGTGCTCGCCGAAGACGCGCTTGATCGCCGCCACTTCAGCAATATCGCCAGCCGGCGTCGAGGTGCCGTGGGCGTTGATGTAGCTGACCGCTTCCGGGGCGATGCCGGCATCGCGCAGGGCATTGGCCATGCAGCGCGCCGCACCTTCACCGCTGTCGGGCGGCGAGGTCATGTGGTAGGCGTCGCCGCTCATGCCGAAACCGACCAGCTCGGCATAGATGGTCGCGCCACGGGCCTGGGCGTGCTCCAGCTCTTCGAGCACCAGGGCACCGGCGCCGTCCGACAGCACGAAGCCATCGCGGCCCTTGTCCCACGGGCGGCTGGCCCGGGCCGGCTCATCGTTGCGGGTGGACAGCGCGCGCGAGGCACCAAAGCCGCCCATGCCAAGGCCACAGGCCGCCATTTCGGCGCCACCGGCGATCATCACGTCCGCCTCGCCATAGGCGATGTTGCGCGCGGCCATGCCGATGCAGTGGGTGCCGGTGGTGCACGCCGTGGCGATGGCGTAGTTCGGCCCCTGCAGACCCAGGTGGATCGACAGGAAGCCGGAGATCATGTTGATGATCGAACCGGGCACGAAGAACGGCGAAATGCGGCGCGGGCCCTGCTCGTGCAGGGTACGGCTGGTTTCTTCGATGTTGGTCAGGCCGCCGATCCCCGAGCCCATGGCAACGCCAATGCGCTCGCGGTTGGCGTCGGTGACTTCCAGGCCGGCATTACGCACCGCCTGGAAACCGGCCGCCAGGCCGTATTGAATGAACAGGTCAAGCTTGCGAGCTTCCTTGGCCGACAGGTACTGCTCGACCTCGAAGCCCTTCACCGAGCCGCCAAAACGGGTGGAGTAGGCAGACAGGTCCGTGTGCTCGATCGGACCAATGCCACTGCGGCCAGCCAGAATGCCCTGCCAGGTGCTCGGTACATCGGTACCCAGTGGCGACAGCATACCCATACCGGTGACCACGACGCGTCTACGCGACACAGTACTCTCCTTTTCTAATATCAGAGTCTCTTGCCATTGCATTCAGGCAATGGAATGAAATGGCAACAGGCTCTCGGTGCGAGCGGATCGACGCCAGCGTTTCGCAAAGAAAAAACCGCACGCCGGCAAAGGCAGTGCGGTTTTTCTCGTCAAGAAGCGACGACTACAGCGTCTTAGGCCTTGTGGCTGTTGACGTAGTCGATGGCAGCTTGAACGGTAGTGATCTTCTCGGCTTCTTCGTCAGGGATTTCGGTCTCGAATTCCTCTTCCAGAGCCATCACCAGCTCAACGGTGTCAAGCGAATCGGCACCCAGGTCATCGACGAAGGACTTCTCGTTGGTCACTTCCTCTTCCTTGACGCCCAGTTGCTCGGCGACGATTTTCTTGACGCGTTCTTCGATGGTGCTCATACCTAGTTTTCACTCCTAATGGACATATGTCAGGCAGCTGGCCGGTGACCAAGTTTATAGAAAGACGTTCGCTTTTCAAGCGGAACGCACCTTCGGAATGGTTACCTAACCCTCTGCCTGGAATCTGGTTGCAGCTTTATAACGGATTTTAGGCTCGCAGTATGACTCTTTTTTGAAGCAATCCGTCACATTGAGTTACAGTTTTACATGTACATCCCGCCGTTGACCGGCACGGTAGCGCCGGTAACGTAGCCTGCGCCGTCGGACGCCAGGAACGAAACCACCTTGGCGATTTCGTCGGCCTGGCCCAGGCGACCCAGCGGAATTTGGGTCTGCAGGGCTTCGCGCTGCGCTTCTGGCAGTTCGCGGGTCATGTCGGTGTCGATGAAGCCTGGGGTCACCGAGTTGACGGTGATGCCACGCGAGCCCACTTCACGCGCCAGGGCGCGGCTGAAGCCTTCGAGGCCGGCCTTGGCGGCCGCATAGTTGGCCTGGCCAGCGTTACCCATGGCACCGACGACCGAGCCGATGCTGATGATACGGCCCCAACGCGCCTTGGTCATGCCACGCAGCACGCCCTTGGACAAACGGTAGAGGCTGTTGAGGTTGGTGTCGATCACGTCGAACCACTCGTCATCCTTCATGCGCAGCATGAGGTTGTCGCGGGTGATGCCGGCGTTGTTGACCAGAATGGTCGGCGCGCCGAACTGCGTGCCGATGGCGGCCAGTACCGCTTCCACGGACTCGGCGCTGGTCACGTTCAGCTCCATGCCGGTACCGCTGATGCCGTGCTCCTTCAGGGTGGCGGCAATGCGCTCGGCACCGGATGCGGAAGTGGCGGTGCCGATCACGGTCGCGCCCTGGCGGCCCAGCTCGAGGGCGATGGCCTGGCCGATACCACGGCTGGCGCCGGTAACCAGTGCAACTTTACCTTGCAGGCTCATGCAAGCTTCTCCAAATTCAGGCCAGCGCCGCGCGGGTGGCGGCGACGGCATCGGGGGTATTGAGGTTGTAGGTGGTGACGCCGTCGGCGCAACGCTTGTTCAGGCCGGCCAGGACCTTGCCCGGGCCGCACTCGACCAGGTTCACGGCACCGTTGGCTGCCAGGGTCTGCACGCATTCGACCCAACGCACGGGCTGGTACAGCTGCGCCAGCAGGTCATGCTTGAGTGCATCGAGGTCGGCGGCGATGGCTGCGGTGACGTTCTGCACCACCGGAATCTGCGGAGCCTTCCACTCGATGGCGTTGACCGCTTCGGCGAAGCGCTCGGCGGCCGGCTTCATCAGTGCGCAGTGCGACGGCACGCTGACCGCCAGTGGCAGGGCGCGCTTGGCACCGGCCTCTTTGCACAGCTCCATGGCACGATCCACGGCCGCCTTGTTGCCGGCGATGACCACCTGGCCTGGCGAATTGAAGTTCACCGCGCTGACCACTTCGTCTTCGGCAGCCTTGGCACAAATCTCGACCACCACGGCGTCGTCCAGGCCAAGAATGGCAGCCATGGCGCCGTGACCGGCCGGCACGGCCTCCTGCATCAGTTCGCCACGGCGCTTGACCAGCTTCACCGCATCTTTGAGCGACAGGCTGCCAGCGGCGACCAGGGCGCTGTATTCACCCAGGCTGTGGCCGGAAACGAAAGCCGGCTTGGCGCCGCCCTCTTCCAGCCACAGGCGCCACAGGGCGATGGAGGCGGTGAGGATGGCCGGCTGGGTCTTGTCGGTTTGGTTGAGTTGTTCTTCCGGGCCTTCCTGGACCAGTTTCCACAGGTCGTAGCCCAGAGCCTCGGAGGCCTCCTTGAAGGTCTCAACGATCACCGGCTTTTCGGCGCCCAGTTCCTTGAGCATGCCCAACGACTGGGAACCTTGGCCGGGGAAGACGAATGCGAGGGATGCAGACATTGAACAAGCCCTTATGATCTTGTCGAATGGGGTGCGCCGAGCCCTGGGCTAGACGCGGAATTTGAAAACTTGGATGGAGACGCAGACCAAGCGGTCACATTTAAGCACTTCATCGGCGAAATACCTAAGGCAACAAGTCTTCGAGGCGGCCGTGCAGGCGCTGCGGCAGGTTCTCCTGAATCTCGATCAGCGCCCGCTGGATCGCACTCTGGAAGCCTTCCACCCCTGCCGACCCATGGCTCTTGATGACGATGCCCTGCAGGCCAAGGAAGCTGGCGCCATTGTGCCGCGCCGGGGCCAGGTCGGCCTGCAGGCGCTTGAGCAGCGGCATGGCCAAGGCGCCCGCCAGCCGCGCCAAGGCGCCCCCCTTGAACAGCCGCTCGATGCGCGCGCCGATCATGGTGGCCAGGCCTTCGCTGGATTTGAGCAGGATGTTGCCGACAAAACCGTCGCACACCACCACATCCGCCTCACCACGATACAGCCCGTCACCTTCGACGAAACCGACGTAATTGAGGCCGCGGGCGTTTTGCAGCAGGGTTGCCGCCAGCTTCACCTGCTGGTTGCCCTTGATGTCCTCGGTGCCGATATTCAGCAAGGCCACCCGCGGGCGATGGATACCCAGGGCCTGGGCGGCCACCGAGCCCATCACGGCGAACTGGTAGAGGTTTTCGGCGCTGCAATCGACGTTGGCACCCAGGTCGAGCAGCTGGCAGTAGCCTGCCTGGGTGGGGATCGCCGCCACCATGGCCGGCCGGTCGATGCCCGGCAGTGTCTTGAGCACGAAGCGCGACAGCGCCATCAGCGCGCCGGTATTGCCGGCACTGACGCAGGCCTGGGCCTTGCCATCACGCACCAGTTCCAGGGCAATGCGCATCGACGAGTCCGGCTTGCCACGCAACGCCTGAGAGGGCCGCTCGTCCATACCGATCACCTCGCTGGCGGCGACAATCTGCAGGCGCGCGCGATCCGCAGCTGGCAAGCCGCTGACGAGATCTTCAAGGAGGGAGGGTTGACCGACGAGGGTCAGGTGCAGCGAGGGGGTAGCACTAAGGCAGGCAATACTGGCCTGGACAATGCTGCGGGGACCGAAGTCCCCGCCCATTGCGTCGATCGCGATGATCTGAGCGGACAAGGATTACTCGTCAGCGCCCTTGTCGACCACTTTGCGACCACGGTATACGCCTTCTGGCGAAACGTGGTGGCGCAGGTGAACTTCACCGGTGGTTTTCTCTACCGACAGCGCGTTTTCCG
>NZ_DJTF01000205.1:8167-12272 GCF_002438125.1 Pseudomonas sp. UBA6315 | reverse complement strand
CGCCTGTTCGCTTCACCCTGGAACAGGCTCTGGAATACATCCAGGAAGACGAGCTGTGCGAAGTCACGCCGAAGTCCATCCGTCTTCGCAAGAAGATCCTGGACGAAAGCGAGCGTACCCGCGCTGCCAAGAAAGCCAAGAACAGCTGAGTTAGCTTTGGCTGAATGAAAACGCCCCCGGTCGAAAGGCCGGGGGCGTTTTTGTTTGTGTGCAGCAAACATCTGATTTCGCGGTGGCACTGCAGCCTATGTGGGAGCCGGCTTGCCGGCGATGACCGGCAGAGCCGGTGCCATTCACCGCGTTGCCTTGATCGCCGGCAAGCCGGCTCCCACAGATACCTGCAAACTGTTCGCAGGCGTTGTGTCAGCGCACGTTGGCCTTGGGCTTATATGCACAGTACCCCGGCCGCGGCCCGATCTTGGGGTGGTTGCGGCAGGTGTCCGGGCGCTTGTCATAAATGGTGCACAGCCGGCTCTTACGATCCAGATAGAGGCAATCGTCGTTGCTCATGCGGGTCAGGGTGAAGATCCCCGACTTCTGGTTGAAGCGCTCGATGATGCCGTCTTTCTGCAGGCGTTTGGCGATGTTCTTCGGTGGCTCGTCCTTTTCGAACTCGTCCACCACGCCAATGCGGATCAGGTCTTTGATCTTCACTTCCACCGGCAGGGTGCAGCAGCTCGAATGGCAGCCCCCGCACATGTGGCTGGCATAGCGCTGCCAGGTTTCCAGGCGGTCGACTTCGGCTGCGGCAATCAGGGTCGTTTTCATCGTTATATAAGAGCGGGATCACGGTCTTGGGGCGCGCGATCATACCGGAGTTGTTCAATTTGTGAACAACCTTTTGCCGGATTCATCTGCCGGGCATGAAAACTGCGAACCGTGGCTGTCACTCCCTGTCGAAGGGTCTAGTCTCAACACTCTCCCTCCGCTTTCGTCAACTTGCCCGAGGATGCCGCATGTCCCAGGAACCCAAAGCACGTGACGCCGAGGTGGCCGATTTTCGCGCCGCTGTACTGGACAAGCTGACCTACGCGGTCGGCAAGGACCCGGAACACGCCTTCGACCACGACTGGTTCGAAGCCATCGCCCTCGCGGCCCGCGACCACATGGTCGATCACTGGATGGACCACACCCGGCAGGCCTACCGGCGCAGCCAGAAACGGGTGTACTACCTCTCCCTGGAATTTCTCATTGGCCGGCTGCTGTACGACAGCCTGAGCAACCTGGGCTTGCTGGACATTGCCCGCGACGCGCTGCAAGGCCTGGACGTGGACCTGGAGCGCATTCGCCTGCTCGAGCCGGACGCGGCGCTGGGCAATGGCGGCCTCGGCCGTTTGGCCGCGTGCTTCATGGAAAGCATGTCGACCCTCGGCATCGCTGCCCACGGCTATGGCATCCGCTATGAACACGGCCTGTTCCGCCAGGCCGTGGTCGATGGCTGGCAGCAGGAGCAGACCGAAAACTGGCTGGACTTCGGCAACCCCTGGGAGTTCGAGCGTGCCGAGGTGATCTACCCGATCAGCTTCGGTGGCAGCGTGGAAACGGTCAACGACAGCCACGGCAAGCAGCGCCAGGTGTGGTGGCCGGGCGAAACGGTGCGGGCGGTGGCCTACGACACGCCGGTTGTCGGCTGGCGCGGCGCCAGCGTCAACACCTTGCGCCTGTGGCGTGCGCGGGCGCTGGAAGAGCTGCACCTGGAGCGCTTCAATGCCGGCGACCACCTGGGCGCCGTCGCCGAAGTGGCGCGTGCCGAAAGCATCTCGCGGGTGCTGTACCCGGCAGACAGCACCGAGGCGGGGCAAGAGCTGCGCCTGCGCCAGGAATACTTCTTCGTTTCGGCATCGCTGCAAGACCTGCTGCGCCGCCACCTGAACATGCACAAGGACCTGCTCAACCTGCCAGACGCCGCGGCCATCCAGCTCAACGACACCCATCCCTCGATCGCCGTGGCGGAGTTGATGCGCTTGCTGGTCGACCAGCATGAAGTGCCGTGGGACAAGGCCTGGGAGCTGACCGTCGGCACGCTCGCCTACACCAACCACACCCTGCTGCCCGAGGCCCTGGAAACCTGGCCGGTGGCGCTGATGGAGCGCATGCTGCCGCGGCACATGCAGATCATCTACCTGATCAACGCCTTCCACATCGACGGCCTGCGGGCCAAGGGCCTGCACGACTTCGACGTGCTGCGCGCGGTGTCGCTGATCGAGGAAGAGGGCGGGCGCCGGGTGCGCATGGGCGCCCTGGCGTTCCTCGGCTCGCACAGCGTCAACGGTGTGTCGGCGCTGCACAGCCAGCTGATGAAGAGCACGGTGTTCGCCGAGCTGCACAAACTCTACCCGCAACGGATCAACAACAAGACCAACGGCATCACCTTCCGCCGCTGGCTGTACCAGTCCAACCCGCAGCTCACGGCAATGCTGGTGGAAGCCCTGGGCCCGGAGCTGCTGGACGACCCGCAAGGGCGCCTGGCCGAACTGGTGCCGTTCGCCGACAAGAGCAGCTTTCGCAAGGCGTTCGCCGCGCAGCGCCTGCACAGCAAGCGGGCGCTGGCCAGCATCATCCAGGACCGCCTCGGCATCACGGTCAACCCCGAGGCGCTGTTCGATGTGCAGGTCAAGCGCATCCACGAATACAAGCGCCAGTTGCTCAACCTGCTGCACACCGTGGCCCTCTACCAGGCCATACGCAACGACCCCAGCACCCACTGGGTGCCGCGGGTGAAGATCTTCGCCGGCAAGGCCGCGGCGAGCTACCACCAGGCCAAGCTGATCATCAAGTTGGCCAACGACATCGCCCGGGTGGTCAACAACGACCCGACCGTGCGCGGCCTGCTCAAGGTGGTGTTCCTGCCCAACTACAACGTCAGCCTGGCCGAAAGCATCATCCCGGCGGCCGACCTGTCCGAGCAGATTTCCACCGCCGGCTACGAGGCCTCCGGCACCAGCAACATGAAGTTCGGCCTCAACGGTGCGCTGACCATCGGCACCCTGGATGGCGCCAACGTCGAGATGTGCGAGCAGGTGGGGGCGGACAACATGTTCATCTTCGGCCTCACCGCGCAGCAGGTCGAGGCGCGCCGGCGGGCCAACGACTTTGGTGCCGGCGCCGCGATTGCCGGCTCCCATCGCCTGAGCGACGTGCTGCAGGCGATCCGCAGCGGGGTGTTCTCGCCGGATGACCCGGGGCGTTACGCCGGCTTGATCGATGGCCTGGTGGCTTATGACCGGTTCCTGGTGTGCGCCGATTTCGATGCCTACTGGGACGCCCAGCGCAGGGTCGAGGAACTGTGGCACACGCCGCAGGAGTGGTGGCGCATGGCGGTGCTGAACACCGCGCGGATGGGCTGGTTCTCGTCGGACCGGACCATTCGCGAATATGCCACCGAGATCTGGAAGGCGCTGGACTGAGGCATGGGGCCGCATAGCGGCCCGATCGCCGGCAAGCCGGCTCCCACCCAGGATGTGCGCGCGCGGTCGAGGTGGGAGCTGGCTTGCCAGCGATTGGGCTGCGCAGCAGCCCCACCTGACCATCGGCCTGGCGAGCGCTGAACTACCGACCTATTGTGCCGTCTGACAGCCCAGGCGAGTCTCATCGCTCGCTAGCTCGCAACTCTCCCTGTAAACTGCGGGGGTTTTTCTCCCCCAATCCTTTCGGAGCCATACATGTCCCGCGTTACCCTGAGTCGCTATCTGATTGAGCAGACCCGCAGCAACAATACCCCTGCCGATCTGCGCTTCCTGATCGAAGTGGTGGCGCGTGCGTGCAAGGAAATCAGCCACCATGTCTCCAAAGGCGCCCTGGGCGGCGTACTGGGCAGCATGGGCACCGAAAACGTGCAGGGCGAAGTGCAGAAGAAGCTCGACGTGATTTCCAACGACATCCTGCTCGAAGCCAACGAGTGGGGCGGCCACCTGGCCGGCATGGCCTCCGAGGAAATGGACAACGCCTACCAGATTCCGGGCAAGTACCCCAAAGGCGCCTACCTGCTGGTCTTCGACCCGCTGGACGGCTCGTCGAACATCGACGTCAACGTTTCGGTCGGCACCATCTTCTCGGTACTGCGTTGCCCTAACGAGTACCTGAGCCAGAACGAAACCCTGAACGA
>NZ_DJTF01000205.1:0-7855 GCF_002438125.1 Pseudomonas sp. UBA6315 | reverse complement strand
ACGGCCCGCAGACCATGCTGATCCTGACCCTGGGCAACGGCGTCAAGGGCTTCACCCTGGACCGCGAGCTGGGCAGCTTCGTGCTGACCCACGAGAACATCCAGGTGCCGGCAACCACCGCCGAATTCGCCATCAACATGTCCAACCAGCGCCACTGGGAAGCCCCGGTACAGCGCTACGTGGGCGAGCTGCTGGCGGGCGAGACCGGCCCGCTGAAGAAGAACTACAACATGCGTTGGATCGCCTCGATGGTGGCCGACGTGCACCGCATCCTCACCCGTGGCGGCCTGTTCATGTACCCGCGCGATGCCCGCGAGCCGAGCAAGCCGGGCAAACTGCGCCTGATGTACGAAGCCAACCCGATGTCGTTCATCATCGAGCAGGCCGGCGGCGCGTCCACCAACGGTTACGATCGCATCCTCGACATCAAGCCCGAGAGCCTGCACCAGCGCGTGTCGGTGATCCTCGGCTCGAAGGAAGAGGTCGAGCGTGTGACCGCCTACCACAAGGAGTAACCCATGCTCGCACCTTGGCAGCCGTTGCTGGAATGGTGGTTCGGTTGGGGCAACAGTGCCCAGGCCGTGGCTGACGAGAAGAGCACGCTGTGGTTCGGCAAGCATCACGATGCCGACGCCCAGGCGCTGTTTGGCGACCTGGTCGAGCATGCCCTGGCGGGTGGGCTCGACGAGTGGCAGCAGAGCCCGCAGGGCTGGCTCGGCCTGCTGATCCTGCTGGACCAGCTGCCGCGCATGCTCTACCGCGACACGCCGCGCGCCTTCGAAGGCGACCGGCGTGCGCAGGTGGTGGCGATGCAGGGTTTGCAGAAGGGCTGGGATTACCAGCTGCTGCCGATCCAGCGGGTGTTCGTGCTGCTGGTGCTGGAGCATGCCGAGGTGCTGGACTGGCAGAACCTGAGTGTCGAGCGCTACCGGATCCTGCTCGATGAGCAGCCGGAGGCGAGCCGCCGGTTGTTCGAAGGCTTCCTCGACTATGCCGAGCAGCATCAGCGGGTGATTGCCCGGTTCGGGCGCTTCCCCCATCGCAACCTGATGCTGGGCAGGCCCAGCACCAGTGAAGAGATGGACTTTCTGCTGGAGCCTGGGTCCAGGTTCTAAGCAGCCTGCACCAGCCTCTTCGCGGGGCAAGCCCGCTCCCACAGGTATTTGTGGGAGCGGGCTTGCCCCGCGAAGAAGGCGCCGCCGAATTCAGATCCTGAAACTCCCCACCAGCTGCTGCAACCGATCGACCTGATGCTCAAGGTCGGTGCAGGCACGCAACGTGCTCTGCAGGTTCTGCACCCCTTCCTGATTCAGCGTATTGATCTCGGTGATGTCGACATTGATCGACTCGACCACGGCCGTCTGTTCCTCGGTCGCCGTGGCCACCGACTGGTTCATGCCATCGATTTCGCCAATCCGCTGGGTCACGCTACCCAGCCGCTCACCCGCCTGGTTGGCAATGCCCACGCTATGGTCGCTGTGCTCGCGGCTCTGATTCATGGTGCTGACCGCCACCTGCGCACCGGCCTGCAATTCCTCGATCAGGCGCTGCACCTGCTGCGCCGACTCCTGGGTGCGGTGGGCCAGGTTACGCACCTCGTCGGCCACCACGGCAAACCCGCGGCCTGCCTCGCCAGCCCGCGCCGCTTCGATCGCGGCATTGAGCGCCAGCAGGTTGGTCTGCTGCGAGATGCCGCTGATCACATCGAGAATCTGGCCGATGTTCGCCGTGTGCGCATTCAGCGTCTCGATGTTGCCGCAGGAGTCGCTGATGCGCGCCGAGAGCTGGTTCATCACCTCGATGGTGCGCCCGACCACCTGCTGGCCATCTTGCGCCAGCCCACGGGCCTCGCTGGAATGCTGCGAGGCCAAGGCGGCGTTCTGGGCGATTTCCTGGGCGGCGGCACCCAGCTGGTTGATGGCCGCTGCCACGCTGCTGGTGCGGCTCGACTGCTGGTCGGCGTTGTGGATCGAGGCGTTCGAGGCGCTCACCACCTGGCTGGCCACCGCGTTGACCTGGCCGGTGGCCGAGGCCACTTCGCGAATCGACTCGTGGATGCGCTCGACGAAGCGGTTGAACGATTGCCCCAGGCTGCCGAATTCATCCTGGGCGTGGATGCTCAGGCGCCGGGTCAGGTCGCCTTCGCCCTCGGCGATGTCGTGCATGGCGCGGCCCATCAGGTGCAGCGGCTCCATCAGCACGCGAATCAGCACGCCGAGCAGGGCGATGATCACCACCACGGCAATCAGCGTGGCGACGATCGCCGAGGTGCGCAGTTCGCCGAGCATGGCAAAGGCGGCGTCCTGGTCCACCACCAGGGCCACGTACCAGTCCGCCGAGGGCACGCCGTCGACGTGGGTGAAGTTGATGAACTGCTTGCGGCCATCGAACTCGACTTCCTTCAGGCCGCTGCCGATGCGCGGGGTGTCGAGCGGGTACACATCGGCCAGGCTCTTGAGCGCAAGCTCGGCCTTGGGGTGGATCAGGATCTTGCCCTCGCCGTTGACGATGAAGGCGTGGCCATGGCCCTCGAAGTTCAGCGTGTTGATCAGGTTGCTGATGGTCTGCAGGTCGGTGTCGGCACCACTGACGCCCAGCAGGCGGCCCGCTTGCTGTACAGGCGTGGCCAGGGTGATCACCAGCTTGCCGGCAGACGCCGAAATGTACGGCTCGGTGACGATGGTGCGGGTACCGGCGCTGGCGGCCTTGTACCAGCCGCGAACCCGCGGGTCGTAGTCGGCGGCGCGGTTGCCCAGCGGTACCGATTGCATGCTGCCGTCCTGGCCGCCGAAATAAGTGAGCTGGAAATTGCTGCCATACACCGGCAGCGCCAGGCTGCGGTCGAGGCTGGCCTTGCCGGGGCCATCGATGGCAATTTGCTGGGCCAGCGAATCGAGCAGCTGGATGCGGCTGTCGAGCCAGTTGCGGATGGTGCCTGCGGTGAGGCCGCCCAACTCCTGCAGGGTGTTTTGCGTATCGCTGCGCAGCGACTGGCGCTGGCGGTAGTCGTTGAACAGGACGAAACAGGTGAAGGCAACGGCCACCACGAGGGCGGCGGCCAGCAGGATCTTGTGGCTGAACTTCAGGTTCTTGGTCATTTTTTTGCGGTCTGCACAAGGCACGTCGGAGGGGAGGCTGCGGCAATTCGCCACAGCCGCTCGCTGTGTCGTCCGCGGCGGCGGAAACATTAATCGTTTGCGCAGGTCCAGCCGACCAACGGCGTAGAACGAAAGGGGGGGTGGCAGGGAACCAGGGGAGGATTTTCCCGTCGAAGGTCACTGCAGGCCACTCGCCTGTTTCCACCTTTCAGGAGTGTTCCTTCATGTCGTTGCGTTCCCTCGCCCTGTTGTCCTTGTGCGTCGTCCTGACTGCGTGCAGCAAGATCAATCAGGAAAACTATTCCAAGCTCAAGGCCGGTATGAACAAGGCCGAGGTCGAGCAACTGCTCGGCACGCCCACCGAGTGCTCTGGCGCGCTGGGCATGAGCAGCTGCACCTGGGGGGACGAGAAGAGCTTCATCAGCGTGCAGTACGCCGCGGACAAGGTACTGATGTATTCCGGGCAGGGCCTCAAATGACCCGTGTGCACCTGCTGCTGGGGTTGTGCCTGGTGATGCTGCTCGGTGGCTGCGCCACCTCGGCCAACGACCCGCTGGTTCCCAAGACCGCGGGCAATGTCGACCTCAAGCGCTACCAGGGCAAATGGTATGAGCTGGCGCGCCTGCCGATGCCGTACCAGAGCGAGTGCGCCCAGTCCGAGGCGCATTACAACCTCAAGCCCGATGGCTCGTATGGCGTGCTCAACCGCTGCCGCACGATGGGTGACGAGTGGCTGCGCGCCGAGGGCCACGCCAACATCCAGGAGCCGGGGCATACCGACAGGCTGTGGGTCGAGTTCGACAACTGGTTCACCCGCCTCGTGCCGGGGCTGACCAAGGGCGAGTACTGGATCCTGTACGTGGACGATCGCTACCGCACCGCCATCGTCGGCAGCCCGGATCGCAGGTACCTGTGGATTCTTTCGCGCACGCCGAGCTTGCCGGCCTGGGAGCGCGAGAGCCTGTTGTCCAAGGCGCGGCAGCAGGGGTATGACACCAGCCGGCTGATCTGGCGCACGCCGGACAAGCAGATCGTGCAGATGCATTGAGAATGCTTTAACCAGGTTTCTGATCAGATCTCTGATCAGAAATTTGTGATCAGAAATTTGTGATCAGAAATTTGTGATCAGAAATTTGTGGGAGCGGGCTTGCCCCGCGAACACCGGCAAAGCCGGTGCCATCCACCGCGCTGCCTGCTTCGCGGGGCAAGCCCGCTCCCACAGAATCTCTACACCAAAGAATCTCTACACCACAGCATCTCTTCATCAGAGACTCTGTTTGCACACAGAGTCTCTGTCCCCCCCCGCAGCCAATCCAGTCATTAGCCCAACAGCTGACGCAACACCTCGACAAACGCCCGCGCACTGTCCGCTTCCTGCGCGTGCCGCCCCTGGCGCACCACCCACTGCCCGTTCACCATCACATCGCGCACCTGGCGATCGCCACCGGCGAACAGCCAGCGGTTGAGAATCGCATCGCCCTCGGCCATGGCGATGTACGGGTCCTGCCCATCCAGCACCAGCCAGTCGGCACGCTTGCCCACCGCCAGTTCGCCCAGCGGTTGCCCCAGCGCCTGGGCGCCGCCGCTCAGGGCCGCGTCATACAACGTGCGCCCGACCATCGGCTGGTCTTCGCGGTAGAGCCGGTTGCGGCGCTGGTCGCGCAGGCGTTGGCCATACTCCAGCCAGCGCAGTTCCTCGACCACGCTCAGTGACACATGGCTGTCCGAGCCAATGCCCATGCGCCCGCCCTGGGCCAGGTAGTCCACGGCCGGGAAGATACCGTCGCCCAGGTTGGCCTCGGTGGTCAGGCACAGGCCCGCCACCGCGCCGCTGCGCGCCATCGCCGTCACCTCCTGCGGGTCGGCATGGGTGGCATGCACCAGGCACCAGCGCGCATCCACATCGACGTGGTCGTACAGCCACTGCAACGGGCGCTGGCCGCTCCAGGCCAGGCAGTCGTCGACTTCCTTCTGCTGCTCGGCGATGTGGATGTGGACCGGGCATTGCCGATCGCTCGCGCCAAGCACCTCGGCAATCTGCCCCGGGGTTACCGCGCGCAGCGAATGGAAGCACAGGCCCAGCTGCTGCGCCGGTTGCGCGGCCAGCAGCGGGGCCAGCTGCGCTTGCAGGTTCAGGTATTGCTCGGTGGAGTTGATGAAGCGCCGCTGCCCGTCGTTGGGCGCCTGGCCGCCAAAGCCGGCATGGCTGTACAGCACCGGCAGCAGGGTCAGGCCGATGCCGCAGCTGGCGGCGGCCGCGCTGATGCGGCGCGACAGCTCGGCCGGGTCGGCGTAGGCCTTGCCCGCCTGGTCATGGTGCACGTAGTGGAATTCGGCCACCGAGGTGTAGCCGGCCTTGAGCATCTCGATGTAGAGCTGGCGGGCGATGACCTGCAATTGCTCCGGGGTGACCTTGCCGACCAGCCGATACATCAGCTCGCGCCAGGTCCAGAAGCTGTCGTTGGGGTTGCCCGCCACTTCCGCCAGGCCCGCCATGGCCCGCTGGAAGGCATGCGAATGCAGGTTGGGCATGCCGGGCAGCAAAGGCCCGTTCAGCCGCTCGGCGCCCTCGGCGCTGGCATCGGCTGCAATGGCGGCCAGCAGGCCATCGTTGGTGACTTCTAAACGGACATTGTTGGCCCAACCGCTGGGCAGCAGGGCACGTTCGGCAAAGTAGGCGGGCATTGCGCTATCCTGTTATTGTTCAACTTGTATATACATATACAGCCGTTTGCCTGCCGGGTAAACTCCGGCAAGCTACCTTCAATCACTTCGCACAAGGATCAAACGCCGTGCCGACACCTCCTGTCTCCGCGCTGGTAGCCCAGATGGGCGAGGGCCCGGCGCCGCTGTATGCCCGGGTCAAGCAGATGATCGTCCAGCAGATCGAAAACGGCAGCTGGCCGCCGCACCACCGGGTGCCGTCCGAGAGCGAGCTGGTCAGCCAGCTGGGCTTCAGCCGCATGACCATCAACCGCGCCCTGCGCGAGCTCACCGCCGAAGGGCTGCTGGTACGCATGCAGGGCGTGGGCACCTTCGTTGCCGAGCCCAAGACCCGCTCCGCGCTGTTCGAGGTCAACAACATCGCCGACGAGATTGCCGCGCGCGGCCACCAGCATAGCTGCCAGGTCATCGTCCTGGCCGAGGAAGCAGCCGGCTCCGAGCGCGCCCTGGCGCTGGACATGCGCGAAGGCCAGCGGGTGTTCCATTCGCTGATCGTGCACTTCGAGAACGGCGTGCCGGTGCAGATCGAAGACCGCTTCGTCAATGCGCTGATCGCCCCGGACTACCTCAAGCAGGACTTCACCCGGCAAACGCCTTACGCCTACCTGTCCCAGGTGGCGCCGCTGACCGAAGGCGAGCACGTGGTCGAGGCGATTCTCGCCGAGCCCGACGAGTGCAAGCTGCTGCAGATCGAGCGCGGCGAGCCTTGCCTGCTGATCCGCCGGCGCACCTGGTCGGGCCGCCAGCCGGTGACCGCGGCGCGGCTGATCCACCCCGGTTCCCGTCATCGCCTGGAAGGACGTTTCAGCAAATGAGCCAGTTGCAGTTATTGCGTGCCCAAGATTACCCGCGCATGCCGTGGAAGAACGGCGGGGGCTTTACCGAAGAGATCACCCGCGATGCCGGCGATGGCCTGGACGGCTTCGGCTGGCGCCTGTCGATCGCCGATATCGAGGCGTCCGGTGGCTTTTCCAGTTTTGCCGGTTACCAGCGCATCATCACCGTGCTGCAGGGCGATGGCATGCGCCTGACCGTGGACGGCGAGCACGCCCGGCCGCTGTTGCCGTTCGATGCCTATGCCTTCAGTGGCGAGAGCCAGGTGAGCTGCACCTTGCTGGGTGGGCCGATTCGCGATTTCAACCTGATCTATGCGCCTGGGCGTTACCGGGCGCGCTTGCAGTGGTTCAACGGTGGCAGCCGGCTGTTCAGTGCGGCCGATACGGTGCTGGTGTTCAGTGCCCAGGCCGAGTTGCAGGTGAGCATCGATGGCCAGGCGCGTTCGCTGGGCTTGTATGACTGCCTGCAGCAGAGCGGCAACGAACGGTTGCTGGAAGTGGATGTGCTGGGGCGCTGCTGCGTGATCGAGCTGATCCAACTCTCGTAGTGCTAGCACTGGCCCATCGCCGGCAAGCCGGCTCCCACACAGCCTCCAGGGCTGCCGAGATACCCTGTGGGAGCCGGCTTGCCGGCGATAGGGCCCGTACAACCCCCACAAAAGTTACCCGGTAACGCTCCCAAACGGAGCAGCCTGTTACCGATCGCCCCAGGATGGCGCAATGCCGTCCCTCCCCACATCCCCCTCTGCACACCCCTCCGCAATTTTTTTCCCGCCCCTCGATCCCCCGATTTCCCTGGCCTGCACCCCATCCCCAAAACCCTCGAAACAACCTCGAAAGCGCACTTGGCAATTCAATTGCATATGCTTGTATGTACAAGTAAAGCCAAGTGCGCGAAAGTGGATAGGCCGTCCCCATTCGCGCTGTACGCACCCGAGGAGCACTTTTCGTGACTGACAACAAACTCAACAAATTCCGTGACGTCGAGATCCGCGCCCCGCGTGGCAACAAGCTGACGGCCAAAAGCTGGCTGACCGAAGCGCCGCTGCGCATGCTGATGAACAACCTCGACCCGCAGGTCGCCGAAAACCCCAAGGAACTGGTGGTGTACGGCGGCATCGGCCGCGCCGCGCGTAACTGGGCCTGCTACGACAAGATCGTCGAGAGCCTGACTAACCTCAACGACGACGAAACCCT
>NZ_DJTF01000210.1:0-3356 GCF_002438125.1 Pseudomonas sp. UBA6315 | reverse complement strand
GGCATCGCGTCGCGTTCCTGTCGTAGGGGTAGCCCTTGGCGCAATCAGGCCGAGGTGCGCGGGATGGTGTCGTCCTTGCGCAGGGTGAAGATCTCGTAGCCGGTCGCGGTCACCACCAGGGTGTGTTCCCATTGGGCGGAGAGCTTGCGGTCTTTGGTGATGGCGGTCCAGCCGTCGCCCAGCACCTTGGTGTCGGCCTTGCCCTGGTTGATCATCGGCTCGATGGTGAAGGTCATGCCTTCCTTGAGCTCCATGCCGGTGCCGGCCTTGCCGTAGTGGAGGATCTGCGGCTCTTCATGGAACACCTTGCCGATGCCGTGGCCGCAGAACTCGCGCACCACCGAGAAGCCGTTCTTTTCGGCATGCTTCTGGATCACTTCGCCGATGTCGCCCAGGCGGCAGCCCGGCTTGACCAGCTCGATGGCCTTGTACATGCACTCCTGGGTGACCTTGGACAGGCGCTCGGCCCATACCGGCACGCTGCCGACGTGGAACATGCGGCTGGTGTCGCCGTGGTAGCCGTCCTTGATCACGGTGATGTCGATGTTGAGCGTGTCGCCATCCTTGAGCGGCTTGTCGTTGGGGATGCCGTGGCAGACCACATGGTTGATCGAGGTGCAGATCGACTTGGGGTAGCCCTTGTAGTTGAGCGGGGCCGGGATCGCCTGCTGGACGTTGACGATGTAGTCGTGGCAGATGCGGTCGAGTTCTTCGGTGGTGACACCGGGCTTGACGTGTTCTTCGATCATCTCCAGCACTTCGGCGGCCAGGCGGCCGGCGATGCGCATCTTCTCGATGTCTTCTGCGGTCTTGATGGTGACGGTCATTACAGGCTCTCTACGGCGCCGTGCACGGCGCGAACAAACGGGAAAGGCCGGATTCTAGCAGAGCAGGGCGGCATTCTGTCGGGATAAAGGCGGCCATGCTGCTGTCTATAGAGGGCATTCTGGCCTGTTTGCCGGGGTGCTGCAAAAACCGCTGACGGACGCGCCTTTATCCGGGTTCCGTTCGCCCGCGGTCTGTGGTATAAAATGCGCCGCTTTCGGGGACGACCCCGTCAGCCTTAAACCCACACACGTGTCGACACGATGACCTGGGTGCCCGGCAACTTCGAACTGCGGTTCGGTTGCATGGGTTGGTCATTGGGATACGTGGAGGCCCAACCCGACTTATCAAGGAACTATCATGTCCCAAGTCAATATGCGCGATATGCTGAAGGCCGGTGTGCACTTCGGCCACCAGACCCGTTACTGGAACCCGAAAATGGGCAAGTTCATTTTCGGCGCGCGTAACAAGATCCACATCATCAACCTGGAAAAAACCCTGCCGATGTTCAACGACGCTCTGTCGTTCGTTGAGCGCCTGGCCCAGGGCAAGAACAAGATCCTGTTCGTCGGCACCAAGCGTTCCGCCGGCAAGATCGTCGCCGAGCAAGCTGCTCGTTGCGGTTCGCCATACGTTGACCACCGTTGGTTGGGCGGCATGCTGACCAACTACAAGACCATCCGTGCTTCGATCAAGCGTCTGCGCGACCTGGAAACCCAGGCCGACGATGGCACCTTCGCCAAGCTGACCAAGAAAGAAGCCCTGATGCGTTCCCGCGATCTGGAAAAACTGGACCGCAGCCTGGGTGGTATCAAGGACATGGGCGGCCTGCCTGATGCCCTGTTCGTGATCGACGTTGACCACGAGCGCATTGCCATCACCGAAGCTAACAAGCTGGGCATCCCGGTCATCGGCGTTGTCGATACCAACAGCAGCCCAGAAGGCGTTGACTTCGTTATCCCAGGTAACGATGACGCCATTCGCGCTATCGAGCTGTACATGACTTCGATGGCTGACGCCGTCATCCGCGGCCGCAACAATGTTGCCGGCGGCACCGAAGTCTACGCTGAAGAAGCGGCTGCACCAGCTGCTGAGTAATAGGCGCTAGCGTCTACTTGGCACGCGAAAAGGGGGCTTTGCCCCCTTTTTGCCACCTTGAAATCCTGCTGTCAGCATGCGCCCCGCATCATGGGCCGGCTGAATCAGAAACAGCGGATTTGCAGAATTGAACGCCCGTGACGAGCGGGTGGAATGGTTGAAAAACTTTCCAAGAGGATTTTGAAATGGCAGCAATTACTGCAGCGCTGGTGAAAGAACTGCGCGAGCGTACCGGCGAAGGCATGATGGATTGCAAGAAGGCCCTGGAAAAGGCCGGCGGCGACATCGAGAAAGCCATTGACGACATGCGTGCCTCGGGCGCCATCAAGGCCGCCAAAAAGGCTGGCAACGTCGCTGCTGAAGGCGCTATCGCGGTCAAAGCCGACGGTAAATCCGCCGTCCTGCTGGAAGTGAACTCGCAGACCGACTTCCTGGCCCTGCAAGACGACTTCAAGAACTTCGTCGCCGAAAGCCTCGAAGAAGCCTTCGCCCAGAAGCTGACCGACGCAGCTCCGCTGATCGCTTCGCGTGAAGCGGCTCGTGAAGCCCTGGTTGCCAAGTGCGGCGAAAACGTCAACATCCGTCGCCTGGCGCGCGTTGAAGGCGACGTTGTCGGCGCCTACCTGCACGGCAACAAGATCGGTGCTGTCGTGGTTCTGAAAGGCGGCGACGTCGACCTGGCCAAGAACATCGCCATGCACGTTGCAGCTTCGAACCCAGAGTTCCTGGACGCGTCGGAAATCTCCGCCGAGGCCATCGAGCGCGAGAAGAACGTCTTCCTGCAGCTGAACGCCGACAAGATCGCCGGCAAGCCGGAAAACATCGTTGAGAACATGATCAACGGTCGTATCACCAAGTTCAAAGCCGAAGCTTCGCTGAAAGAGCAAGCTTTCGTGATGAACCCGGAAGTCAAAGTTGGCGAACTGGCCAAGAAAGCCGGTGCTGAAATCGTTTCCTTCACCTACTTCAAGGTTGGCGAAGGCATCGAGAAGCCAGTCGACGACTTCGCTGCTGAAGTTGCCGCTCAGGTAGCTGCTGCCAAGCAGTAAGACAGCCCCGTCTGTCGCCCCAAAGAGGCTGCCCGCTCACGCGCGCAGCCTCTTTGTCAAAGCGGGAGCGGTTTACGAGACCGTCGCTCGCTGACGCAGTTGCTGCGTCACGTTAGAGTTACATGCAGGCTCAAGCAGCCCGCCAGAATTTTTTACAAACGCCGCAGGAGAGATTCGCAATGGCTCAGCAGGGCAGTGGTCATCAGGCTCGCTATAAACGCATTCTACTCAAACTTAGCGGCGAGGCCCTGATGGGCTCGGAAGAGTTCGGGATCGACCCCAAGGACCTGGATCGCATGGCGCTGGAAGTCGGCCAACTGGTCGGCATTGGTGTTCAGGTAGGTCTGGTTATCGGTCGTGGCAACCTGTTCCGTCCTGCGGCGC
>NZ_DJTF01000178.1:538-3190 GCF_002438125.1 Pseudomonas sp. UBA6315 | reverse complement strand
GCTGCGCAAGCATAGCCGATCAGCCCCGGCTGCTGGCGGGCCTGTCACACATTCAGCTTTAAATCTCACCTGTCTTGCTAGGAGTCGTCATGGACGCTCGCTTGAATGCTTTCCTGGAACGCGCGGAATCGGTGCTGGCGCGTCTCGAACCCCTGTTGCCGGCGCCACGCCCGACCATCGACTGGTCCACCACCCTGGCTGCGCGCTGGCAGCGCGATGGCCGCACTGGCTACCTGATGCCGCTTGAAGTGAGCCTGGACATCCGCTTGAGCGACCTGATCGGGGTCGACAAGCAACGTGACCAGCTTGGCCGCAACACCCACCAGTTCATCCACGGCCTGCCGGCCAACCACGCCTTGCTGTGGGGCTCGCGCGGCACCGGCAAATCGTCGCTGGTGCGCGCCTTGCTGGCCGAGCATGCCGGTGCCGGGCTGCGCCTGATCGAGATCGAGCGCGACCACCTGGCCGACCTGCCGCGGGTGGTCGAGCAACTGCAAAAGCTGCCACAGCGCTTCATCCTGTTCTGCGACGACCTGTCGTTCGAAGCCGGGGAGGGCGACTACCGGGTGCTCAAGAGCGTGCTCGACGGCTCGCTGGAACAGGCGCCGGACAACGTGCTGCTGTACGCCACCTCCAACCGCCGCCACCTGGTGCCGGAGAAAGAGAGCGACAACGAGAACTGGAAGCGCGTCGACGGCGAGCTGCACCCCAGCGAAGCGGTGGAAGACAAGATTGCCCTGTCCGACCGTTTTGGCCTGTGGCTGTCGTTCTACCCCTTCACTCAGGAGCACTTCCTCGACGTGGTCGAGCACTGGATCGGCCAGCTGGCACAGGCTGCCGGCCTTGCCTGGCAGCGCAGCGAAGAACTCGACATCCTTGCCGTGCGCTGGGCCACCGGCCGCGGTAACCGTAATGGCCGTTGTGCCTATCAGTTCGCCCGCTACTGGGTCGGGCTGCAATTGTTGGAGCAGAAATAAATGATCGACCTCAATGCCAGTGGCGCCGGCCTCGACGGCTACAACCTGCTGGCAGCGCAAGTGCAGGCGCTGTTTGCCGACGAGCGCGACTTCATCGCCAATGCCGCGCAGTTCTCGGCGTTTCTCTACCACCAGGTGGACGACCTGAACTGGGCGGGGTTCTACCTCAACCGCAACGAAGAGCTGGTGCTCGGCCCGTTCCAGGGGCAGGTGGCTTGCGTGCGCATTGCGTTCAGCAAAGGCGTGTGCGGCGCGGCGGCGGCCACCCGGCAGACCCAGCGGGTGGACGATGTGCATGCCTTCCCCGGGCACATTGCCTGCGACAGCGCGTCCAACAGCGAGCTGGTGATTCCGCTGGTGAAGGAGGGCAGGTTGATTGGGGTGCTGGACCTGGACAGCCCGAAGCTTGGGCGCTTCAGCGAGGCGGACCAGGTGGGGTTGGAGCGTTTGGTGGCGGTGTTTCTGGAATTGACTGACTGCTGATTGGCGCTGACTGTACTGGCCCTATCGCCGGCAAGCCGGCTCCCACCTGTCCGTGTGGGAGCCGGCTTGCCGGCGATAGGGCGCACCGATCAGTCGTAGATCACCCGCTTCTTCCAGGTCTCGTCCTCGTCGGTCTTCAAGCCCTGGGTCAACGCGTTCTCGTCATTCTCGGCCGGCTCCATCTGGTCCAGCACCTGGGCATTGGCCCGCGCCAGCAGTTTCTCCAGATAGGTCAGCTGCTCTTCATACACTTTCGGCTCAGGCTGCTTGCGCAGGTACTGCACGCCCCGCTCGAACGCCAGGCGCGCCTGGCCTGGCTGCTCTTGCTGCAGGGCCTGCTGGCCGAGGTTGTTGAAGAACTCGATGTGCAGCAGCACCAGCAGGTGGCGAATTTCCTTGACCCAATGCTTGCCCTCGGCGGTCTGCAGCACATTCTCCTGGGTCGCCTTGACGATCTGGGTGTGCAGGGCTTCGAGCAGGAAACGCACATCCTTGGCCTTGACCTCGGTCTGGATCGGGCTCGGTGGGTTGTTCACCGGGATTCGCTCGCCCTGGCCGATCAAGCCTTCGAGTTCGGCAATCCGCGCCTTGAGCTCGGCATTGTGCTTGTCCAGCGCCAGCTGGCGCTGGTTGAGGCTCAGTTCCAGGCGAGCCAGCAGCAGCTTCAGGGCCGGGGTCATGAACTGGCCGGGGAAGCTCTCGGTGATTTCGCCACAGCGGCGCACGCGGTCGGCGAGTTCGATCTTCAGCCGCGCGCGTTCCAGTTTGCTGTTCTCGACCACGTTGTTGAGGTAGCCGATCACGATCAGCAACGCGATACCCGCAACGATGAGCAGTGTGATCAGAAGTGGTGTCACCGTTAACGCCTCATCAGGAAGTTTTACATTGAGAGTGTAGCGAACAGGCCAGCCCGCTCGCCACGTGACTCTGTGTCGGCTCGTCGCCGCGTTTCTCCAGTGATGGCACTTTGCGTTCAGGCCGTCAGAAAATCAACGCCAATCCTTGGGCACCCCTTGCCAGGTGCCTATATAGAGAGCGAAGTCATTGATTTAAATAAATTTATAGAAAAGGGTTGACGACCTTTCACGGCATCCATAGAATGCGCGCCACTTGCAGCGTAAAGCACACAGCGAAACGCGGCAGGGAGTGAAAGCAAGCAGCAATGCTTGTAGCGTGTCCCCTTCGTCTAGTG
>NZ_DJTF01000178.1:0-208 GCF_002438125.1 Pseudomonas sp. UBA6315 | reverse complement strand
CGAGTCCCCTAGGGGACGCCAATGCGGGAATAGCTCAGTTGGTAGAGCACGACCTTGCCAAGGTCGGGGTCGCGAGTTCGAGTCTCGTTTCCCGCTCCAGTTTCCACGGCAACGCTTTCGGGCGGTGCTGGAAAAAGAAATCCAGGGTGCTTCGAAAGGAAACCTTGGTGCGCTGAAAAGCGTTGTGTGTCCCCTTCGTCTAGTGGCC
>NZ_DJTF01000064.1:25051-25231 GCF_002438125.1 Pseudomonas sp. UBA6315 | reverse complement strand
GGATAAATCCGCTCCCACATTTTGTTGCAACGTGCCTATGCCTGATAGGCCATGGTTGCCAGCCTTGTGAGTACGACGCGATTTTTTTGGGGGGCGCTGGGCTCGCCTGAATTTTTCGGCGGGCGCCAAAGGCGGACAACCATGGCCTGACAGACTGTGGCACGTTGCAACAAATGTGGG
>NZ_DJTF01000064.1:0-24756 GCF_002438125.1 Pseudomonas sp. UBA6315 | reverse complement strand
GCGGCGCTCGATCTCACGGCCACCCAAAAAGCCGTGACTAGCCCCTGGCAACACCAACACTGAACTAATCATTTGGCAGGAAAAGATAATTTGTAGCCTGATAATTCCATCGCTGCCCGGTAGCGCGGAGTCATCCGCGATAAAAGCACAACGCCAGAATAGCCATGTGCATGGCTGAAACCCGCACCGCAGCGGCACCGAGCCCCACGCCGGGTCATGTACCGGCACGCGTCGATCGCAGGCCATGTAGGAAATGGTGAATTCAGCCGTAGCCTATGCCCAGCAACCACCCTTCACCCTAAACACCACGTTCATTGTCAGCCCATTTCCCGCTCCCTAACCTGCGCCTCCTTCGCAACCAATGCGTGCCAAGGAGAGCGTGATGAGCATGGACCCAGGCGAGTGGCTGGCGCCCCAGCACCGTCGATTATTCAAGTTCCTGCACCCGGCAAAGCCGGCGGCGGGGTTGCTGCTGGAGCGCTTCAAGGGCAGTGACGGCATGTCACAGGCGTTCGCCTACGAGCTGATGCTGATCAGCGACAATGCCCAGCTGCCGCTCAAGTCGATGATCGGCCAGCAGGTCAGTATCGAGATCGAGTTGGCCGATGCCGCGCCACGGTTCATCAACGGCTACCTCACGCGCTTTGCCAGCCTGGGCAGCGATGGTGCCCTGAACCGCTACAGTGCAACCCTCAAACCTTGGCTTTCACTGCTTGAGCACCGCATCGACACGCGCATCTTCCAGGACTGCACGGTGGAGGAGGTACTGCGCGAGGTTTTTGCGTTGTACCCGCAATACGCCAGCTTCCGCTTCTGCCTGTACCGCCCGCACAAGCGTCACAGCTACCTCACCCAATACCGCGAAAGCGACTTCAGCTTCATTCACCGCCTGCTCGAGCAGGCGGGCATGTTCTATCACTTCGAGCACAGCGCGCCGAGCCATGTGCTGGTTATCAGCGACACCTCGCGCTTGGCGGAGCAGTTGCCCGAGCAGCCGCACATTCGGTTTCACCGAAACTCGGTGACTGAAACCGCCGACGCCATCACGCGCTGGTGCGGCCATCGCCAGCTGGCGGCCGGCAAGTTCGCCCTGCAGACCTTCGACTATCGCCAGCCGCGCAACTTGCTGCCGGTCATGATGAACAGCGTGAACGAGCAAGGCGATGTGCAATGCCTGGAGGTGTACGACCCTGGCCAATACACCCATGGCACCTACAACGAAGGAGAGGCCTTGCTGCGCACGCGCCTGGAGGCGCTGGAAGTGCGCGCCAAATGGTTTGAAGGCGCCAGTAACTGCCGCGCCATGCGCCCGGGCCATAGTTTCGAATTGCTGCAACACCCGGCCCATACCGACACTCAGGTGGACGAGCGCGAATTCCTGTTGTTGAGCGTGGCCTGTGAAGGCCACAACAACTACCTCACCGGGCAGCAGGCCAGCTACTTCAACACCTTCACCTGCGTGCGCAAGAAGATCCCGTTTCGCCCCCAGGCCAACACCGCCCGCCCGGTCATCAACGGCCCGCAGACCGCCATCGTCGTCGGCCCGCCCGGCGAGGAAATCTTCACCGACGAACTGGGGCGGGTGAAGGTGCAGTTCCACTGGGACCGCCAGGGTGATTACAACGCCGCCAGCTCCAGCTGGGTGCGGGTGGCACAGGCCGGGGCCAGCGGTGGCTTTGGCAGCATCCAGATCCCGCGGGTGGGTGACGAAGTGGTGGTGGTGTTCCTCGAGGGCAACCCCGACCGGCCTTTGGTCATCGGCAGCGTCTACAACATCGGCAACCCGCCGCCCTGGCCACTGCCGGCGAACAAGACCCAGAGCGGAATACTCACTCGCTCGATCAATGGCACGGGCCGTACCGCCAACTTTCTGCGCTTCGAAGACAAGGCCGGCGCCGAACAGGTCAGCCTGCACGCCGAACGAGACCTGTACACGGAAGTGGAGGCAGACGACAGGCTCATCGTTGGTGGCAACCGCACCATCAAAGTAACGGGCAAGCAGGCGCAAACCATCAGGCTGGAAACCAGTATTGCGGTGGAAGAAGGGTCTTACTTCGTCACTGTCGACCAGGGGCATATCAACTTGAGTGCCGCGCAGTCCATCACCCTCGAAGTGGGGAAGAGCAAGTTGGTGATGAACCAGGACGGGACCATCAAGTTGTCTGGCGTGGTGGTGGAAGTGGATGGCAGCACGATCATCAATCTCAATAAATCCGAGTGAAGGGCAGGGAGCCGTCTTTATGTATCGCAAAAGTATCTACGACCGGATTTCCGAAAGGCGTGAGGAACAGGAACGCATCGAAAACGAACGCGTCGCACAAGAGGCGATGAAACCGCCAGCGCCGCAGCGCTTTCAGGCGAATGAGCTGAGTTTTGTGCGACCAGAAAGCCTGAGAGACAAAACGTTTCATGTATTCACCCTCACCGAGTTCACGCCTAGCCCATTTTCATTGGTGATAGGCAGGTCATTGGCTGCGCGGGATGCATCACTGGAGACGCTTGCGCAAAAATTGCTCGGCGAAGTGGAAAAAACGCTTTCGCATCTGCAGTGGATCGAACCTGTTACGCCCACTGAGGTGGCGGGCCTGGAGGCGCGCCAGGTGGAGTTCCGATGGCGCCAGCAAGGTCGGCCGATACATCAGATTCAGGTGATGTTTCTGCATCAGGATGAACATGGGCAGCGCCTGCTGATGCAGGTCACGGCAACCAGCAACAATCCCAAAGGCATGACCCAGATCGAGCGTGAAGCGTTCACCGAGGTCATCACCAGCTTTGAATTGCGCAGCCCGCCAGGTGGCAGTGAGGAGGTGAACGAGGCTGCGCCGGCATGAGCGGTGCGGCACGTTTCGCGGACCCGATTGAACATTCCAGTGCACTGAACGGGCTGTTGGCAGGCCTGGCGATTGGGGCCGCTGCTGTGCTGGTCGGTATAGCTGTTATTGGCACAGGCGGCTTGGGCGCTGCGGCGCTGGTTGCGATGGTCGGCGCGGGTACCGCCACGGGGGCGGGCATTGGTCAGCTGCTCGGCAGCTTGTCATTCGCACAGCGGGAAACGGGCTTCATAACGTCCGGCTCTCGCACTGTTCATATCAATGGCCAACCGGCAGCGAGGGCGCATGTCGACTATGCCGTGTGCTCGGATCATGCCGGTGTAACAAAGACACTGGCCCAAGGTAGCTGCTCCGTTTACATCAATGGCTTGCCCGCTGCCAGAGTTGGGGATCGCACGGTTTGCGACGCCAGGATTAGTGCCGGGTCGCATAACGTCTTTATAGGTGGCCGGGCTGAGACAACCGACGATATCAGCCCTGAAGTGCCCGTATGGCTTGAAGGCGCAGTGCTGGGAATTGGGCTTGCCAGTGCAGTCGCCTTGGTTGGGCCGGCGATGGCGCTTTGGGGGCTTTTTGGTGGGGTGCTTGGCGGTGGTGCGGGTTATCGCATAGGAGGAGATCGTTACGGGGAAGGTTCTGATGAGCAAAAGCTTATGGCTTTTGGTGGGGGATTGATTGTTGGTGGTCTGGTGTCTCGTTACAAGTTGCAGCCGGGCGCAGGGCTTGGGAGCAACTTTGGTAATGCAAAGTTCGGCGCAAGAGGATCGAAGGGGTATTTGGGCTACTTAAAGGGGGAGCTGGTAGAGCTGCCAGGAGTTAGGGCGGAAGTTTTTCTTTATGTGAAAAGATCCAGCGCGGAATTGAAGGCATTGAGGCAGGTTTTTAATAACTCAGAGAGGCAAGGTTTTTTAAAGGAGTTGTCGAGCACGACTGAAGGTGTCGCCAGTCTGAAGCGTGCTGGATTTAACAGTGCTGAGATCAATAGAGTTCAAAGCGGGAAACTCCCGAACGAAGATTGGCAGGTGCATCACATAAAGCCGTTAGATGATGGTGGTACCAATGACTTTGGGAATTTGGTGCTTATACAGCATCACCCTTATCATAAAGTGATGAATAATGTACAAAAGCATTTGGTAGGTGGATTGAAAGAGGGAGAAAGTAAGCGGGTAGAGTGGCCTGTGTTTGATGTGAGAGTTTATCCTGCTTTTGGAGGTTAGGGATGGATGAAGCGATAAAAACTAAGATAATTAGCTTGCACGATGCGTTAGATGAAGGGGAAATCTATATGGGTCCGCCTGCAACGATGAGTGACATAGCAAATTTAACCAATGCTGTGTGGGGCGAAATGGACGCTGCGCTACCTCCTGAGTATTTGGATTTTCTCCAGAATTTCGACGGCCTCGTTGCGTGTGGTGTTTTTATTTATTCAAGTCGCACGCGCACGAAAGCTGATGGAAAATTAGCGCGACATGATTTTCTTGGAATGAATAGGCTTGGGCGTGAATCGGGCTGTATGGATGATTTTTTGGTTTTCGGAGACAGTGACTTAGATGAGTATGTGTTGGACTTGGTGCGAGGTAAGTATCAGGTGCGCGACAGAGTCGCTTTTGATAACGTGTATGAAGAATTTGACACTTTTGAAGGTCTGTTGGGGTATATGGTTGATTTGATTGTTCATTGGTCGAAGAATTAAAAATACCGACAGATAGGAATGAGGGAGGGTGAAAGTAGGAGGGCGAGTGGGTGATGATTGATGTGGAAATCTACCCTGGTTCAGGGGGCGCTATGAATGACTCGACAGTAGCGAACATTTTAGGATCGCACGGTAAGCGTGTTTGGATATCTTCAGATCAAGCGCCGCGCGGGGAGGGTGGTTTGGCGTTGGNNGCGGCGCTCGATCTCACGGCCAGCAAAAAAGTCATGACTAGCCCCTCACCCCCGCGTCGCCTGCCAACACAGCAACGACCCCACCGTCACCAACACCGCCCCCTGCCAGAACTGCAACCCCAACTGCGCCCCAAGCCAAGCCGCAGCAAACGCCGATGACAACACCGGCGCCGCATACGAAGCCGTCGCCAGCAACGTCAGGTTGCCGCGCAAGATGCCAATGTTCCAAAGCGCATAACCCCCGGCCATACCCACCGCCGCCGCCAGCAGCTCAAGGCTGTGCACCAGCGAAAAAGCCGGCAGCGCCTCGCTGCTGAACAGGTACTTCACCCACAGCACCCCAGCCGTCAGCACAAAGAACAGCGCCACATGACTCTGCCCATTGGCATAGCGTCGGGTCACGTTGCAGTACAAGGCAAAGGTCACCGCACAGGCCGCCGCCAGGCTGTAGCTCAAGGGGTTGGAAGCAATGTTGCTGGCGATGCTGGCCAGCGACAGCCCGTCGCTGCTCACCACCCAGAGAATACCCAGCAGGGCAATGGCGGTGCCGGGCACGATCAACCAGCGCGCCGGCTGGCGGTTCATGAAGATCGCCAGCAACACCGTCAGGCTCGGCCACAGGTAATTGACCACCACCAACTGGATCGCCTGGGTACGGCTGACGGCATACCCCAGGGCCAGGCACAGGCAGATCTCGTAGGCCACGAACAGCGCCGAGCCGCTGACCAGGTACAGCCGCGAGGCGTTGCGCAGGCGCGGGCGGCCGAGCAGCATCAGCAGCAGCGCGGCGCCGAGGGTGTAGATCAGCGCGGCGCCGCCGATGGGGCCGAAGTGTTCGCTGACACTGCGGATCAGGCCGCTGGCCGTGCTCCACAGCAGGATCGCCGCCAGGCCGCAGGCGGTCGCGGCTGAAGGGCTGGTGATGCGCATGGGGCGGGCTCTCTTGGGTGAAAAAGCGCCAAGTTTAAAGGCTCGGCTGCCACGGGTCACGGGGTCAGCGCCGCGCCGAAAGCTGCTGCGGCGCCAGGAAGGCATCATGGAAGTAGTTGCGCAGCGCCTGCATCGCCGGGCTGAAGGCGCGTTCGCGGTGCCAGGCCAGGCCCACGCTCATCGGCGTCACCGGGTCGCTAATGGTCACGGTCTCGATGCGTTTGCCTTCCAGCGACCAGGGCCGGTGCACCAGGTCCGAGAGGATCGCCACGCCGCTGCCGTTGGCGACCATGCTGCGCACCGCCTCCACCGAACTGGTGCGCACCCGCACCGTGGGCCGCTGGCCGGCCTGCTCCCAGTAGCGCATGGCGCTCTGCTCGGCTTCATCGACCGTGAGCAGGATGTACGGCTCGCAGGCCACGTCGGCAAGGCTCACCGCCGAGCGCTCGCACAGCGGGTGATGGCCGGGCAGCCACAGGCGGCGCTCGGAGTTGAACAGGGTTTCGGAGACGATGTCCGGGTGGGTGAGGTTGGCGGTGAGCACCACGGCCATGTCGAAACGCCCATCCAGCAGGCCTTGCTCGATGGCGCTGCGCTCCTGTTCGTGCACCTCCAGCGACACATCCGGGTGCCAGTGCGCCAGGCGCTGCAGGTGGTGGGGCAGGAAGTAGCCAATCACCGTGTAGCTGGCCGCCAGGCGCAACAGGCCGCTGGCGCGCACGTCGGGCAGCGGGCTGTTCAGCGCATCGTCGACGCTGCGCAGGATCACGTAGGCGCGGTTGAGAAAGTGCCGGCCGGCGTCGGTCAGGTTCATGCCCTGGGGCGAGCGCTGGAACAGCAGCACGCCGAGCATCGCTTCGAGCTCCTTGATCGCGGTGGTCACCGCCGATTGGGAGATGTTCAGGTGGATCGCCGCCTGGGAGATCTGGCCAATCTCGGCGGTGGCGACGAAGTAGCGAACCTGGCGCAGGGTCAGTGACACGATGACGGCTCCTGGGTATCTGTTTTTCAGAAGACACCCTATCTGTTTATAGATCTTCCCAAGGGGGTGGGGAGAATCTAACGTGGCCTGCATGCAGCCACAAGCACCAGGAGAACCAGCATGCAGGCGGTGGATTTCAATTCGGACATGGGTGAGGGTTTCGGCCCGTGGACCATCGGTGATGGCGTCGACAACGAGCTGATGGCGTTCATCAGCTCGGCCAACGTCGCCACCGGCTTCCACGCCGGCGACCCCGGCACCATGCGCCGCACGGTCGAGCGGGCCAAGGCGCTGGGCGTGGCCGTGGGCGCGCACCCGGGCTTTCGCGATCTGGTCGGCTTTGGCCGCCGGCACATCAACGCGCCGGCCCAGGAGCTGGTCGACGACATGCTCTACCAGCTCGGCGCGCTGCGTGAAATCGCCCGCGCCCAGGGCGTCAGCCTGCAGCACATCAAGCCGCACGGTGCGCTGTACATGCACCTGGCCCGTGATGAAGAGGCGGCGCGGCTGCTGGTGGAAAACCTGCAAGTGATCGAGCCCACGCTGCTGCTGTACTGCATGCCGGGTTCGGTGATCTGCCGGATTGCCCAGGCGCTTGGCCAGCCGGTGGTGCGTGAGTTCTACGCCGACCGCGAATACGACCTCAGTGGCTCGATCGTGTTCACCCGCAACGTGCGCGGCTACGAGCCGCAGCGGGTTGCCGAGCGCGTGCTGCGTGCCTGCCAGGAAGGCGTGGTGCGCACCGTCGAAGGCCAGGACCTGGCCATCGAGTTCGACTCCATCTGCCTGCACAGCGACACGCCAGGCGCCCTGGGCCTGGTCGAGGCCACGCGCGCGGCCCTGGATGGTGCCGGTATCCAGGTGCGCGCCCCGCGTTAAGCGCCATTTGCCGCACCGCATTGTTTTTGCCTGCCTTACCGATAAAGATTCCAAGAAAAGGAGCAGACATGGCCGAGCCGCTTGCCACCACCCCAATCCGCTACAGCTTCGGTGCCGACGAGCACCTGTTCGCCGAGGTCAGCGAGAGCATGTCGCTGCAGGCCTTCTTCAAAGGGCTGGCGGTGACCCGCGCCGTCGAGCGCCTGGCGCTGGAGGGCGTGCTCGACGTGTGCCTGGCCAACGCCTCGTTCCAGATCCGCTTCGACCCCGACCGCATCGCGCCCGAGGTGCTGCTCGAAGCGGTGCGCGGCGCCGAGGCCGAGGCCGTGGCGGAGCGCTCGTTGAGCACGCGCATCATCGAGATCCCTGTGCTGTACAACGACCCCTGGACCCATGAAACCCTGATGCGTTTTCGTGACCGCCACCAGGACCCGCAGAGCACCGACCTGGAATACGCCGCGCGGATCAACGGCCTGGCCGACGTCGAGGCATTCGTTGCCGCGCACAGTGGGGCGCCGTGGTTCGTGTCGATGGTCGGCTTCGTCGCCGGCTTGCCGTTCATGTTCCAGATGGTCGAGCAGCAGCGCCAGTTGCAGGTGCCCAAGTACCTGCGCCCGCGCACCGACACGCCCAAGCTCACCCTCGGCCATGGCGGCTGTTTCGGCTGCATCTATTCGGTGCGTGGCGCCGGCGGCTACCAGATGTTCGGCGTCACCCCAGCGCCGATCTACGACCCGCAGCAGAGCCTGGCCTACCTGAAGGAGCACATGGTGTTCTTCCGCCCGGGCGACATCGTGCAGTTCAAACCCATCGACCGGCGCAGCTACGACCAGGCCGTGGCCGACGTCGAGGACGGGCGCTTCGACCTGCGCATCCGCCCGGTGGAGTTCTCCCTGGATGCATTTCTCGCCGACCCCGTCGGTTACCCCAAGACGCTGCAGGAGGCGCTGGCATGATCAAGGTACTCAAACCTGGCCTGGCCACCTCGGTGCAGGACCTGGGCCGCGAAGGCTTCTATCACCTGGGCATCCCGCCCTCGGGCGCGCTCGACCAGTACGCGCTGCGTGCGGCCAACCACCTGGTCGGCAACCCGGCGGGCGCTGCCGGCATCGAATGCGCGCTGGTGGGGCCGGAGCTCGAGTTCCAGCACGATGCCCTGGTGGCGGTGTGTGGCGCACAGATGCCGGTGCTGCTCGATGGCCGTGAGCAGCACCCGTCTACCGCCTTTGCCGTCCGGGCCGGGCAGGTGCTGCGTTTCGGCTTCCCCACGGCCGGGGCGCGGGCTTACCTGGCCGTGGCCGGGGGCATCGATGTGCCTGAAGTGCTGGGCAGCCGCTCGACCTACGCCCTGGGCGCCCTTGGCGGCCATCAGGGGCGCAAGCTGATGGCGGGTGACGTGCTGCCGGTTGGCCAGGCCAGTGGCAAGACCCGCGCCGGGGCCAGCCTGCCCATGGCGCTGCGCCAGGCACTGGGTGGCGAGGTGGTGTTGCGGGTGGTGCCGGGGTTGTACTTCCATCGCCTGAGCGAGGCCGCGGCGCAGAGCTTCTTCACCGATGCCTGGACCGTGGGGTCGGAGGCGGACCGCATCGGCTACCGCTACAAAGGCGGTGGCGCGTTGAGCTTCCAGCCCCGCGAGCAGCCGTTCGGCGCGGGCTCGGACCCTTCGAACATCGTCGACAGCTGCTACCCGATCGGCTCGATCCAGGTACCGGCGGGGCTCGAACCGATCATCCTGCACCGCGATGCGGTGTCGGGTGGGGGCTACGCCATGATCGGCACGGTGATCAGCGCCGACCTGGACCTGGTGGGGCAGATGCAGCCCAACCAGCAAGCGCGGTTCTTGCCGGTGAGCATGGACGAAGCGCTGGAGGCGCGGCGGTCGTACAAGAAGAAGCTGGGGTGCCTGGCCAAGCTGTTCGGCTGATCACTCATCCATACCGTACCGCGTGGTACGGTACAGTACGATTCTGTGAGGCGGGCTTGCTCGCGAACACCGGCAAAGCCGGTGCCGACTCTGTGGGAGCGGGCTTGCCCCGCGAACACCGGCGAAGCCGGTGCCATTCACCGCGCTGCCTGCTTCGCGGGGCAAGCCCGCTCCCACAGGATCGGCTTTCGGCCCCCCATCAGCAGTTTTGCTGCAGGCGCTCGGCACAGGTGCGCAGCACCTCCTCGGCCGGGCGCTGCCACCAGTTGTCACGCGAGAAGATCTCCACCTCGATGGCGCCCTGATACCCAGCCGCTTCCACCCCCTGGCGCAACCCACGCAGGTCGATGACGCCATCGCCCATCATGCCGCGGTCGAGCAGCAGGTCGCGGGTCGGCACCAGCCAGTCGGACAGGTGCAGGCCGAGGATGCGCTGCTGCTGGCCGGCGCGTTGCACCTGCTGGGCAAGCTTGGGGTCCCACCAGCAGTGGTAGGCATCGATGGCCACGCCCAGGCTCTGGAAGCCCCCAGGCTCAAGGGCCTCGCACAGGTCCAGGGCTTGTTCCAGGGTCGACAGGCACGAGCGGTCGGCCGCATACATCGGGTGCAGCGGCTCCAGGGCCAGGGCCACCCCGTGCCGGCGGGCATCTTCCAGCAGCCAGCCGATACCTTCGCTCACCTGCTGGCGGGCATCGGCGAGGTCGCGTGAACCTTGCGCCAGGCCGCCGACCACCATGATGAAACACTCGGCCTGCAGCTCGGCGGCTTCTTCGAGGGCTTTGCGGTTATCGGCCACGGCGGCGGCGAAGGCCTCTCGGCTGGCCGCCGGCAGGTAGGTAGAGCGGCAGTAGGCATTGACCTTCAGCCCGCAGTCGCGCAGCTGCCGGCGCACCTGCTTCAGGTCCTGGCCTTGCAGGTCGCGGCGCCAGGGCGCGACCTGGCCGAAGCCGGCGCGGGCGATCAGCTCCAGAGTTTGGCCGAGGGGCAGGCGGTGGCCGAGGGTGGCGGTGTTGATCGAGCAGCGGTCGAGGCGCTGCTCCAGGGATGAACCGTTCATGGGGCAATCACCGTGGGCAGGTGGCAGAGGGCGCAACGCCGCAGGCCGCGGCGTTGCGCAAGGGGCTAGGCGTCGACGCCGTAGAGCGCCAGCAGGCGTTTCATGCGGGCAACGGCCAGCACCGGGTCGGCGAGCAGGCCGGCCTGGTCGGCCAGGCGGAAGATTTCGCAGAAGTACGGCAGCGGGCGCATGGCCTGGTGCCCGCCGAGCATCACGAAGTGCTCCTGGTGGCCGTTGAGGTAGGCCAGAAACACCACGCCGGTCTTGTAGTACTGGGTCGGGCTGCTGAAGATCAGCCGGGCCAGCGGCAGGGTCGGTTCGAGCAGCCGCTGGTAGCGCGCCAGGTCATCTTCGGCCAGCGCGGCCAGGGCGTGGGCGGCGGCCGGGGCGATGGCGTCGAAGATGCCCAGCAGCGCGTGGGAGTAGCCGTGCGCGTCGCCGGCGATCAGCTGCGGGTAGTTGAAGTCGTCGCCGGTGTACATCTTCACCGAGGCCGGCAGGCGACGGCGCATGAGGATCTCCTTGTCCTTGTCGAGCAGGGAAATCTTGATGCCATCGACCTTGCCCACGTTCTCGTGGATCACCTCCAGGCAGGTGTCCAGCGCCTCCTCGAAGCGCTCGGCGCCCCAGTAGCCCTGCAGCGCGGGGTCGAACATCTCGCCCAGCCAGTGCAGGATCACCGGCTGGTCGGCCTCGGCCAGCACCTTGCGGTACACCAGGCGGTAGTCGAACGGGGTCTTCGCCACCCGCGCCAGGGCGCGGCTGGCCATCAGGATCATGCGCCCGCCGAGCTTGGCGATGGCATCGCGCTGCTGGGCATAGGCACGCACCACGTCATCGAGGTCGCGGGCCTGGTCCGCTGGCAACTGGTCGGTGCCGCAACCGGAGAAGATCACCGCATGGCGGATGTCGCGGGTTTCGCTCAGGGTGCGCTCGATCAGCTCCAGCGCGGTCGGCCAGTCCAGGCCCATGCCGCGTTGCGCGGTGTCCATCGCCTCGGCGATGCCCAGGCCTTGCTGCAGCAGGTAGCGGCGGTAATCCATCGTCCGCCGCCAGTCGATCGCCGCCTTGCCACCGGGGGCGCTGGCGCTGAACGGGTCGGCGACGACATGGGCCGCCGAAAGGGCGATGCGGTTGGCGGGCAGGGGGCTGGCCGGCGGCAGCAGCGGCTCGCCGACCAGGGTGTAGCGCTGCAGCGGGTGGCCGGCCTGGGCGCTGGGCAGGTTGATGCTCAAGGACATGCGTGTCTCTCCAGTCAGAATTTGGGAAGCAGCAGGCCGCCGTCCACCGGCACGGCGTGGCCGACGGTGTAGGGCAGGGCGCCGGTGGCCATGCTGACCACCACCCGGGCGACATCTTCGGGCTGGCCCCAGCGCTTGATGGCGGTCAGGCCACGTTCGATCTCGGCGTCGTAACGGGCCTTGGAGGGGGCGGTCATCTCGGTGGCGATCAGCCCGGGCTGCACCTCGTAGACGCCGATGCCGGCCTCGGCCAGGCGCACCGCGAACAGCCGCGAGGCCATCGACAGGGCGGCCTTGGAAATGCCGTACTCGCCGCGCAGCACCGACACCGCCTGGGCGTTGGATGAGGTGATGGTGATGATGCTGCGCAGGGCCTGGCCGGCCTCGCGCCGCACCAGGCGGCGGGCGAAGGCCTGGGTGAGGAAGAAGGTGCCGCGGGTGTTGACCTGCTGGCAGCGGTCGTAGCTCTGCGGCGTCACCTCCAGCAGGTCGCCGCGCGACAGCACCGAGACGCCGGCGTTGTTGACCAGGCAGCTCAGCGCGCCAAGCGCCTGTTCGGCGGCATCGAGCAAGGCGTCATGGCCGTCGATGGCGGCGATGTCTGCGGCCAGGGCCACGGCGCGGGCGCCGTGGCGGCTGGCCAGTTCGGCGGTTTCCTGCAGGGCGGCATCGGCCTGCAGGTCGACCAGGGCCAGGTCGAACCCGGCGTGCGCCAGGCCCAAGGCGATGGCCCGGCCAATGCCGGCGCGGGCGCCGGTGACCAAGGCAACGGGGCGGGCGGTCATGCGCGTGCTCCCTGGTTGAGCAGCTCACGGGCGATGATCGTGCGCTGGATCTGATTGGTGCCTTCGTAGATCTGGGTGATCTTGGCGTCGCGGTACAGGCGCTCGACCTCGAAGCCGCGGATGAAGCCGCTGCCGCCGAACAGCTGCACGGCATTGGCGGTCTGCGCCACGGCGATGTCGGCGGCGAAACACTTGGCCATGGAGCAGGCGATGGTGGCGTTGTCGGCGCGGTCCAGGCGCTCGGCGGCGTCCCGCACCAGCAGGCGGGCGGCGCGGATGTCCTTGGCCATGTCGGCGAGCATCCATTGCACGCCCTGGTTGTCGGCGATTGGCTTGCCGAACTGCTTGCGCTGGGGCACGTAATCCAGCGCCGCCTCAAGCCCTGCCTGGGCGATGCCCACGGCCAGCGAGGCGATGCCGACACGGCCCTTGTCCAGGGCGCTCATCATGATGTGGAAGCCACGGCCCTCGACGCCCAGCAGGGCATCGGCCGGCAGCTCGACGTTGTCGAAGTTCAGCCCGCCGACCTGCGAGGCGCGCTGGCCCATCTTGTGCTCCTTGGGGCCCTTGGACACACCCGCCAGGTGGCAGTCGACGATGAAGATGCTCATGCCGCGCTTGCCGGCGGCAGGGTCGGTGCGCGCCAGGACGAACGCCAGGTCGGCCACCGGGGCGTTGTGAATCCACAGCTTCGAGCCGTTGAGCAGCCAGCCGGTTTCGGTGCGCACGGCGCTGGTGCGGATGCCCGACACATCGGAGCCGGCCTCGGCTTCGGTGATGCAGTAGGCCGGATGCTTCTCGGCGCGCAGCAAGGGCGGCAGGTAGCGCTGGCGCTGCTCGGCGGTGCCGTGCACCGCGAGCAGGGTGCCGATCAGCTCCAGCAGGCCGCACTGGTCGGCGACCGAGGCGTAGCCGCGCGACAGCTCTTCCATCACCAGGGCATAGGCGAGGGTATCCAGGCCGGCGCCGCCGAAAGCTTCGGGCACGGTGATGCCGAACAGGCCGAGCTCGCCCATCTGCCGGTACAGCGGCGCGGGGAAGCTCTCTTCGTGGTCGAGGCGTTCGGCCAGCGGGCGGATGGTCTGGTCGGCAAAGCGCCGGGCAACGTCCTGGATCATCAGGTGTGTTTCAGAAAGCGGCATTGTTGTTTTCCTTTCCGGGAGGCGACGAGGGGGTTCATCGCGTGGGTTGTGTTCTGTTCCGGGCTGCTTTAAAGTGTTTTTAAGTAACCAACTGGTTATTTATTTAAAGCGCCCTTTGGCAGGCCGTCAAGCACTCAATTGCACACCTGGAGTCGCCCGGGGCCGGGCGATCGATGAGGAAAACAACAATGAAAAGAAGCTGTACATCAGCAGCGGATGTCGCCAGCCGGATAGCCGATGGCGCGACCGTGGCCATCTGTGGCTCGGGCACCTTGCTGGAGCCGGACGCCTTGCTGGCGGCCATCGAAGCCCGCTTCCTGAGCACCGGCCACCCGCGCGACCTGACCCTGGTGCACGCCCTGGGCATCGGTGACGGGCGCGGCAGCGGCCTGGAGCGCCTGGCCCACCCCGGCCTGGTGCGCAAGGTGATCGGTGGCCACTGGAGCTGGTCGGCGAAGATGCAGGCGCTGGCGCGCAACGAGCAGATCCAGGCCTACAGCCTGCCGGCCGGGGTGATCATGAGCCTGATGCGCGAGATCGGCGCCGGCCGCCCGGGGCTGATCACCCACATTGGCCTGGGTACCTTCGCCGACCCGCAGGTGGCCGGCGGCAAGTGCAACGCCAGTGCCAGCCAAGCGTTGGTCGAGCGGCTGAGCATCGATGGCCAGGACTACCTGCGCTACAAGCCGTTCAAGGTCGATGTGGCGATCGTGCGCGGCAGCCTGGCCGACCCCAGCGGCAATATCAGCCTGTGCCACGAGGCGGCCGACCTGGACGCCTACGCCCTGGCCCTGGCGGCGCACAACAGCGGCGGCAAGGTCTACGCCCAGGTCCGCGGCCTGAGCGACAGCGCCTTCGTGCCGGCACGCCTGGTGCGCATCCCCGGCGTGCTGGTGGATGAAGTGGTGGTGGTCGAGGACCAGCGCCAGTGCGTGGCCGCCGACTACGACCCGGCCATCAGCGGCGAGTGCCTGCCCCAGGCGGCGCGCAGCGAGGCGCCGATGGCCGACGACATCCGCCGCATCATCGCCGCGCGTGCGGCCGATGAATTCGTCCCGGGCATGTCGCTGAACTTTGGCTTCGGCATCCCCGGCGGCATCCCCTCGCTGCTCGCCGAGCGCGGCCTGCAGGACAGCTACTGGGGCAGCATCGAGCAGGGCATCCACAACGGCCGCATGATGGGCGGGGCGATGTTCGGCGCAGCGCAGTACCCGCAGGCGATCGTCACCTCGCTGGACCAGTTCGACTTCTACAGCGGCGGCGGTGTCGACCTGGCGTTCCTCGGCATGGGCGAGATGGACGGGCAGGGCAACGTCAACGTGTCCAACCTGGGCGGCACGCTGGTCGGCCCCGGTGGCTTCGTCGACATCACCCAGGGGGCGCGCAAGGTGGTGTTCTGCGGCGCCTTCGAGGCCAAGGGGCTGGAGGTGGCGAAGGTCGGCGATGCCTTGCAGATCGAGCGCCGTGGCGAGGTGCCCAAACTGGTCGAGCAGGTGCGCCACATCACCTTCAGCGGCCCGCAGGCGGTCCGTGCAGGCCAGGAGGTGCTGTACGTGACCGAGCGCGCGGTGTTCCGCCTGCTGCCCGAAGGCATCGAGCTGATCGAGGTGGCGCGGGGCGTGGATATCGAGCGCGACGTGCTGGCGCGCATGGCGTTCACGCCGATCGTGCGCGACGTGAAAGTGGCGGGGTTGGCATGAGCCGCGCAGCCCCTCGCGGCGTGCGGTGTGGCCGGGAGGGGCTGCGCGCGGTGTGGGCGTCAGGCGGGGCGCAGCATGCCGAGGATGGTCTGCACGTTGAAGTCGATGCGCGCCTGCAGGGCTTCGGGCGACATCAGGTCGAAGCCGTAGATGATCTCGCCGGTGAAGCGGTTGTTCAGGTAGTAGTAGTTGATCGCGGCGATTGTGATGTTCAGCTGCACCGGGTCGACGCCTTCGCGGAACACGCCCTGGGCCACGCCGCGGGCGAGGATCTGGGCGACCATCGACACCATCGGCGCGTGCATCTGCTGCATCTTTTCCTGGGAGCGCTTGAGGTGCACGGCCTTGTGCAGGTTCTCGCTGTTGACCAGGGTCAGGAAGTGCGGGTTCTTCAGGTAGTACTTCCAGGTGAAGGTCACCAGTTGGGTGATCGCCTCGACCGGCTCCAGCGCTTCGAGATTGAGCTTGCGTTCGGCCTGGCGGATGTCCTGGTAGGCCGACTCCAGGACCGCTTCGAACAGCCCCTCCTTGTTGCCGAAGTACTCGTAGATCATCCGTTTGTTGGACTTGGCGCGCAGCGCGATGCTGTCGATGCGTGCGCCGGCCAAGCCCAGTTTGGCGAATTCGACCTTGGCGGCGTTGAGGATTCTCAGGCGCGTCGCTTCGGAATCCCGGGTGGGGCGGGCGCTGACCGCTTCGGTGGCTTTGCTGGGCATGTGGAACGCTCTCCAGAGCTTGAGTGCTGTACTTCCTGACGCAGAAATCAATGGCCTGCGGTGTAGGGGCGATGAGCTTAGCCGCGGGGGCATAAGGCTGACAAACAAAGCTTAGCCCGCTGCTTGTATGTAAACAACCGGTTAGTTATACATAGGCAACCGGCAACCGCTCGATACGCGCTATGCGGGTGGTTTGCCAGAACAACAACAACGCTGTACTGAGGATGTTTCCCGTGAATAACAACGACAACACGCCACGCCTGGCGCCGCCGCTGCAGCCGCGGCGCTTCGAAATGTTCATCGACGGCCGCTGGACGCAGGGTTCGGCGACCGCCCAGGTCACGCGCTACAGCCCGTCCCACGAGGTGCCGGTGAGTGTCTACCCCGCTGCCGGCGTCGACGACGTGCAGCAGGCGGTGGCGGCGGCCCGCCGGGCCTTCGACCACGGCACCTGGGCCCGCTCCAGTGGTGCGTTGCGGGCAGGTGTGCTGCTGCGCACCGCCGGGCTGATCCGCCAGCACAGCGAAGCGCTGGCGCTGCAGGAAACCTTCGAGACCGGCAAGCCGATCAGCCAGGCCCGCGGCGAGGTGCTGGGCGCCGCGGGCATCTGGGAATATGCCGCAGGGCAAGCCCAGGCCCTGCACGGCGACAGCTTCAACAACCTTGGTGACAGCCTGCTCGGGCTGGTCACGCGTGAGCCGGTGGGTGTGGTCGGGCTGATCACGCCGTGGAACTTCCCGTTCTTCATCCTCGCCGAGCGCCTGCCGTTCATCCTGGCGTCCGGCTGCACCGTGGTGGCCAAGCCCAGCGAACTGACCTCCGGTACCACCTTGATGCTGGCCGGGCTGATGCAGGAAGCCGGCCTGCCCGACGGCGTGCTCAATGTGCTCACCGGCCCGGGTGCGGTGCTCGGCCAGGCGATCAGCGCGCATGCCGATATCGACATGGTGTCGTTCACCGGCTCCACCGAAGTCGGCCGCCTGACCATGGCCGCGGCCACCGGCAACATGAAGAAGGTCGGCCTGGAATTGGGCGGCAAGAACCCGCAGGTGGTGTTTGCCGACGCCGACCTGGACGCGGCCGCCGACGCCATCGTCTTCGGCATCTGCTTCAATGCCGGCCAATGCTGCGTCAGCGGCAGCCGCCTGATCGTCGAGCGTTCGGTGGAGCAGGCGCTGACCGAGAAGATCTGCGCCTTGCTCGACAGGGTGCGCATCGGTGACCCGTTGCACGAGGGCACCCAAATCGGCTCGATCACCGAGGCCCGTCATCTGGAGCGGGTGCTGGGCTACATCGAGCAGGGGCGGCGCGAAGGCGCGCGCTTGCTGCGCGGCGGGCAGCGCATCGAATCGCCGACGGGCATGTACCTGCAGCCAACCGTGTTTGCCGATGTCACCCCGCAGATGGTCATCGCCCGCGAAGAAATCTTCGGCCCGGTGCTGACCATTACGGCCTTCGACAGCTTCGAGCAAGCCATGGCGCTGGCCAACGACACGCCCTTCGGGCTGGCCGCCAGCCTGTGGAGCCGCAACCTGGAGACTGCGCTGCAGGCCACGCGGCAGATCAAGGCTGGCCGGGTCTGGGTCAACACCACCATCGCCGGTGGGCCGGAGCTGCCTTCTGGTGGTTTCAAGCAGTCGGGCATTGGCCGCGAGGCCGGGCGCTACGGGGTGGAGGAGTACACTGAGCTCAAGTCCGTGCATGTGCAGCTGGGTGCCCGCACGCCGTGGGTCAGCGCCTGAATCCAGGCAGCAGAACAACAAGATCGGAGAAAACAAGCATGTACGATTACGTCGTTATCGGTGGGGGCTCCGCCGGTTGTGTGCTGGCGGCGCGCCTGAGCGAGCAGGCGGATGTGCGGGTATTGCTGCTCGAGGCCGGGCCTGCCGATACCAACCCCTACATCCATATGCCGGTGGGTTTTTTCAAGATGACCGGCGGCCCGCTGACCTGGGGCTTCGATACCGTGGCCCAAGGCACCATGAACAACCGTTCGGTGCTGTACCCGCAAGGGCGGGTGCTGGGCGGTGGCGGTTCGATCAATGCCATGGTCTATACCCGCGGCAACGCCAAGGACTATGACGACTGGGAGCAGGAGGAGGGCTGCCGTGGCTGGTCCTTCCGCGAGGTGCTGCCGTATTTTCGCAAGGCCGAGGACAACGAGCGCCTGAGCAACGAATACCACGGCACCGAAGGCCCGCTGGGGGTGTCTGACCTGATCAGCGTGAACGAGGTGACCAAGGCCTTCATCCGCTCGGCCCAGGAAGCCGGCATCCCTTACAACGCCGACTTCAACGGCGCTCGCCAGGAAGGCTGCGGCGCCTACCAGGTCACCCAGCGCGGCGGGCGCCGCTGCAGTGCCGCCCAGGGCTACCTGAGCAAGGCCCGCCAGCGGCCCAACCTGACCATCCAGACCGACTGCCTGGTAACCCGCATCCGCATCGACAACGGCCAGGCCACGGGTGTCGAGTATGTCCAGGGCAGTGGCTCGCGCGAGGTGCGCTTCGTGGCCGCCGAGCGTGAGGTGGTGCTGGCGGCCGGCGCCATCGGCTCGCCGAAAACCCTCATGCTCTCCGGCGTCGGCCCGGCCGAGGAGCTGCAGCGCCTGGGCATCGAGGTCAAGCAGGACCTGCCCGGGGTGGGGCAGAACCTGCAGGATCACTTCGACATCGACATCGTCTACGAGCTCAAGGGGTCGCAGAGCCTGGACAAGTACGCCAAGCCGCACATGATGTTGCTGGCGGGGCTGGAGTACAAGCTGTTCAACAAGGGCCCGGTCACCTCCAACATCGCCGAGGCCGGTGCCTTCTGGTACGGCGATTCGCGCGCCAGCGTGCCAGACCTGCAATTCCACTTCCTGCCCGGTGCCGGGGTGGAGGCGGGCATCCCGCCGGTGCCCTCCGGCGCCGGCTGTACCCTCAACTCGTACTTCCTGCGCCCGCGCAGCCGTGGCAGCGTGCGCCTGCGCAGCGCCGACCCGCTGCAGCCGCCGCTGATCGACCCCAACTACATCAGCGACCCGTATGACCTGCACGTGTCGGTCGAAGGCATCAAGCTCAGCCGCGAGATCATGGCCCAGCAGTCCTTGAGCCGCTACATCAAGGCCGAGCATTTCCCCGGCGACAGCGTGCGTACCCAGGCGGACTACGAAGACTACGCACGGCGCTGCGGGCGCACCGGGTATCACCCGGTGGGTACCTGCAAGATGGGCATCGACGCCATGGCCGTGGTCGATCCGCAGTTGCGGGTGCGGGGCGTGCGGCGCTTGCGGGTGGTTGACTCTTCGGTGATGCCGAGGTTGGTCAGCTCCAACACCAATGCGCCGTCGATCATGATTGCCGAGAAGGGCGCCGACCTGATCCTGGGGCGCAGCCTGGCGCCTTCGGAGGTTCTGGTGCGCAGTGAGCGTGGGGAGCCGCACAAGGTACTCTGAGCGCCGTTGGGGTTCAGCTGTGTGATTCGGCTGTGGGATTCACCTGTGGAACTCACCTGTTGAATTCACCTGTGGGAGCGGGCTTGTCCCGCGAAAGGGCCGGCTCGGACGCCAAAGGTGTATGGCCAGGGCTTCGCCCTGGTTCGCGGGGCAAGCCCGCTCCCACAGGGGTTGAGCAAGACAGTTGCCCCATCCAGAACACTTTCAGCCTCAGCCAAACATTAGTGATTGCATCCTCGCTGCGTTAGATTTATAAATAACTAGTTGGTTACATAAAAACAACAGGCAGTACTCACCCGGTGCCCTGCACCCGGAGGCCAAATGAATAACAACAATGATTCCACCCAACTGCTGGACATCACCCGGCGCAAGCTGCTGGTCGGTGCCGCAGGCCTTGCCGGCGTCGGTGCCGTGGCCGCGCTGATGCCCACCGTGCTCTGGGCGCAGACCACGCTGACGTTTTCCAATTCCTTCCGCTCCCTGACCAACCCCTACCACGCCATCTTCAACCGCGGCGGCCAGGCCTACGCGGCCAGCCTGGGCCTGCCGTACTCGCCGCTGGTCACCGAAGGCAACAGCCAGAAGGGCATCGCCGATATCCGCGCGCTGATCGCCAAGACCGAAGGCAACCTGATCCTCAACATCGAGCCCAACGACTCCGCCGATGCCCGCGCCATCATCGAGCAGTGCGTCAAGGCCGGGGTCTACGTCACCACCGTGTGGAACAAGCCCGACGACATGCACCCCTGGGACTACAGCCCCTACTGGGTGGCGCACATCTCCGAAGACGGCCAGGCAGTGGGCGAGGCGGTGGCCACCGAGCTGTTCGAAGCCATGGGCGGCAGCGGCGGCATCGTCGCCCTGGGCGGCATCCTCAGCAACGTGGCGGCCATCGGCCGGCGCAGTGGCCTGGAGGCCGCGCTGAAGAAGTACCCCGGCATCACCCTGCTGGACTTCCAGCCAGCCGACTGGAGCGCGAACAAGGCGTTCCCCATCGTGCAGTCGTGGCTGACCCGCTTCAACAGCGACATCAAGGGCATCTGGTGCGCCAACGACGACATGGGCATGGGCGCGCTCGAAGCGCTGCGTGGCGAAGGCCTGGCCGGGATGATCCCGGTGGTGGGCATCGATGGCATCGAGCAGGCCGTCGAAGCCATTCGCACCGGCGAATACATCGCCACCACCAGCCTCGACCCTTACTGGCTCGGCAGCATGGGCCTGGCCCTGGGCCACGCGGCCAAGACCGGGCGCATCGACCCGGCCCAGGAGCCGCACGAGCACCGCGAGTTCTACGTGCGCCCGCAACTGGTCACCAAGGCCAATGTCGAGGCGTTCTACGCCAGCAACTTCAAGGCCACCCCGGTGGTGGACGTGAATGATTTCTGGGGGCGCGTGGCCGGGCCTATCCGCTACACCTCCTGACCCCTAGCGCCTTTTTCATTCGGCCAGCCTGCCAGGCTGCACGCCGAGGGTTTTCTACTGCCTGTTTTCCGGAGTTATCGTCATGGCCCGCCTGCGACGGTTTTCGTCACTGCTTGTCCTGCTGCTGATCGGCCTGCTCATCGGTTCGATCAACAGCAACTTCTTCGACCCGATGAACCTGGTGCGCATTGCCACCGCCTGTTCGATCCCACTGCTGATGGCACTGGGCGGGATGTTCGTGATCCAGATGGGCAGCATCGACCTGTCCGTGGAAGGCGTGGTGGCAGTCGCCGCCGTGTGCTTCGCCCTGCTGGTGGGCAACAACCTCAATGCCCACGCCCTTGGCCTGTGGGCCTTGCCGGTGGCCATTGCGGTCGGCGCCGGCACCGGCCTGCTCAACGGCCTGCTGCAGGTGAAACTGCGCATCCCATCGTTCATGGCCACCCTGGGCCTGGGCTTCGTCGGCATCGGCCTGGCCACGGCCTTGCTGCAGGGCAACACCGTGCGGGTGCTGGACATGGACGTGCGCGCCATCGCCTTGCACCGCCTGCTCGGGCTGCCGTTGTCGGTGTGGATCGTGGTGCTGGCGCTGGGCGTCGCCCACTTCATCTCGCGCCATACCGTGCTCGGGCGCCACGCCCTGGCGATCGGCGGTGGCGAGGACCTGGCGCGGCTCAATGGCGTCAACGTCAACCGCATACGCATTGGCATCTTCGCCCTGGCCGGGGCCTTCTATGGCCTGGCGGCAATCCTTGCGGTGGCGCAGTTCGGCCAGGGGCACGCGCTGATCGCCCAGGGCCAGCTGTTCACCGCGATCACCGCCATCGTGGTCGGCGGCGCCTCGCTGGCCGGCGGCAACGGCAGCCCGCTGGGCACCTTGCTGGGCGTGCTGATCGTGGTGGTGGTGAGCAACGGCATGGTCCTGATGGGGGTTGCGCCGTATGTCCAGCAAGGCGTGCAGGGGGTGTTGATCATCGCTGCCGTCGCCATTGCCCTCGACCGTGCCAAGGCACGGGTCGTCAAGTGAGGAAGCCTGCCATGCTCACCCTGAACAATGTCACCAAGCGCTTCAACGGCGTCACCGTGCTCAAGGGCATCGACCTTGAGGTACGCAAGCACGAAGTGGTCGGCCTGATCGGCGAGAACGGTGCCGGCAAATCGACCCTGATGAAAATCCTCACCGGCGTGCACCAGCCCGATGAAGGGCACCTGGAGCTCGACGGCCAGCCCATCGTCCTCGACGGCCCTCGCGGTGCCACCGCGCAGGGCATCGCCATGGTCTACCAGGAGCAGTCGATCCTGCCCAACCTGTCGGTGGCCGAGAACCTGTTCATGGGCCGCGAAGACGAATTCTCGCGCTTTGGCTGGCTCAACTGGAAAAAACTGCACCGCGCGGCGCGCCAGCAGCTGGCCAAGGTCAACCTCGATATCGACCCGGGCATGCTGTGCAGCGAGCTGAGCTTCGGCCAGCGGCAGATGATCGAGCTGGCCAAGGCGCTGGCGCTGGAAGAGCGCTGCCAGGGCCACCTGGTGATCCTGCTCGACGAGCCCACCTCGGTGCTGGAGCAGCGCGAGATCGACACGCTGTTCCGCCTGGTGCGCCAGCTCAAGTCGCGCGCCTCGTTCATCTTCGTCTCGCACCGGCTGGACGAGCTGCTCGAACTCAGCGACCGGGTGTACGTGATGAAGGACGGCGAGGTGGTGGCGCAGATGCCCGCTGGCGAAGCCTCCAAGGAGCGCCTGCACAGCCTGATGGTGGGCCGTTCGCTGCAGGCCGAGTTCTACCGCGAATCGCTGCAGAAGCCGTGCTTGCCTGAGGTGGTGCTGTCGGCACGTGGGCTGGCCTTGCACGGCCATTTCGCCAGCCTCGACTTCGACCTGCACCGCGGCGAGATCCTCGGCATCGCCGGGGTGATCGGCTCGGGCCGCGAGGAGCTGTGCCGGGTGCTGGCCGGGTTGCTGCCCAGAAGCAGCGGCGAGCTCAAGGTGCACGGCAAGCGCCTGGCCGGCGGCGGCCCGGCGGCGGCGATCCGCGCCGGGATCGGCTACATCCCGCGTGAGCGCAAGGTCGAGGGCATCGTCTCGATGCTCAGCGTGGCGCAGAACATGACCTTGGCGCGGATCGGCCAGGTCACCCGTGCCGGCCTGCTCGACGAGAAGCGCGAGCGCAGCCTCGCCGAGAGCTGGATCAAGCGGCTGAGCATCAAGACCCCAGGCCCGGATGCCTTGCTGCTCAACCTCAGCGGCGGCAACCAGCAGAAGGTGGTGCTGGCCAAATGGCGCAACGCCGGCTCCAGCATCCTGATCCTCGACCACCCCACCCGTGGGCTGGACGTGGGTGCCAAGGAAGACGTCTACCAGTTGATCCGCGAGATCACCGAACAGGGCGTGTCGGTGATCCTCACCGCCGACACCCTGGAAGAAATGATCGGCCTGAGCCACCGCATCCTGGTGATGCGCGATGGCGACGTGGCGCAATCCTTCGCCTGCCTGCCGGGGGCCAAGCCCCAGCAGGTCGACCTGATCCAGTACATGGTCTGAGAGAACAACGATGCCTATCCTGCTCAATGGTTTTCGCACCCAAGCGCCGCTGCTGGCGCTGATCGTGCTGGTTGCCCTGATCGCCGGCTACGACCCCGGCTTCATCCACCCCGGTGCCGTGTTCGGGCTGCTTGCCGACACCGCCACGCTGTTCATCATGGCCACCGGCATCACCTTCGTGCTGCTGATCGGCGGCATCGACCTGTCGTCCCAGGCGGTGGCTTCCATGGCCAGCGTGCTGGTCGCGCTGCTGCTGCCAGGCTTCGGCCCGTGGGCCTTCGCCATCGGCCTGCTGGCGGGCATTGCCGCGGGGGCGCTGAGCGGGGTGCTGCACACCTGGCTGCGCATCCCGTCGTTCATCGTCACCCTGGCCATCGGCGGGGTGGTCACCAGCCTGACCATGCTGGTGTCGAGCAATCGCACCATCAACATCGATGGCGCGCAGCGCGATGCCTGGTTCGGCTGGGTGACTGGGCAAACGGCGGGCATCCCCAACGAAGTGTTGGTCGCAAGTGTGGTACTGGGGTTGTGCATCTTCTTGCAGCGCAAGACGCCCTTCGGCCGCTTCGGCAATGCCGTGGGCGCCGGTGAGCCTGCGGCCTGGGCCTCGGGGATCAACGTCAACCGTATCAAGGTGCTGACCTTCGCACTGTCGGCGGGGCTGGCGGCGTTGTCCGGGGTGCTCATGGCCGGGCGCCTGTCCAGCGGCTCGCCGACCCTGGCCAACGAGTTCCTGCTGCCGGCGATTGCCGCCGTGCTGGTCGGCGGCACCGCACTGACCGGCGGCGTCGGCAGCGTGTGGCGCACCCTGGTCGGCGCGTTGCTGGTGTCGGTGGTGCGCATCGGCATGACCTTCGTCGGCATCAGCGTGTTCGCCCAGCAGATCGTCTTCGGCGTGATCCTGATCATCGCCGTGGCCTTCACCCTGGACCGTTCCAAGCTTCCCATCGTCAAGTAACCCATCGCAAAGGTGAAAACACTGCAATGAAAGTCCTTGTGTCAATCAAGCGAGTGGTCGACTACAACGTCAAGGTTCGCGTCAAGGCGGACCACTCCGGCGTCGACCTGGCAAACGTCAAGATGGCCATGAACCCCTTCTGCGAAATCGCCGTGGAAGAAGCCGTGCGCCTGAAAGAGAAGGGCGTTGCGACCGAGATCGTGGTCGTCTCCGTCGGCCCGACCACCGCCCAGGAACAGCTGCGTACCGCGCTGGCACTGGGTGCCGACCGCGCCATCCTGGTCGAAGCCGCCGATCAACTGAACGCCCTGGCCGTGGCCAAGGCGCT
>NZ_DJTF01000118.1:0-2767 GCF_002438125.1 Pseudomonas sp. UBA6315 | reverse complement strand
GGCGCCTTGTCGGCGATCCAGGCGTTGGCGCGGTCGGCCAGGGCCATGATTTCACGCATGGCGCGGCCAAAGTCACGGCCTTCGTAAGCCTCGGCAATCGACGGGGCGGCGGCGAGGAAGGCTTCGGTCAGCTCCGGTGCGGCATCGCCGGCAACCATGACGCCGTCATTGCCCTTGTGGATGAAGCCTGCGCAGCGGCTGGCAATGTTCACCACCTTGCCGACCAGGTCCGAGTTGACCTTCTGCACGAAGTCCTCGAGGTTCAGGTCGAGGTCGTCGACGCCACGGCCGAGCTTGGCGGCGTAGTAGTAGCGCAGGTACTCCGGCTGCAGGTGGTCCAGGTAGGTGCGGGCCTTGATGAAGGTGCCGCGCGACTTGGACATCTTGGCGCCGTTGACGGTCAGGTAGCCGTGCACGTTGACTGCGGTCGGCTTGCGGAAGCCCGAACCTTCGAGCATGGCTGGCCAGAACAGGGCGTGGAAGTTGACGATGTCCTTGCCGATGAAGTGGTACAGCTCGGCCTTGGAGCCTTCGTTCCAGAAGGCGTCGAAATCGAGCTCCGGGCGGCGTGCGCAGAGGTTCTTGAAGCTGGCCATGTAGCCGATGGGCGCATCCAGCCAGACGTAGAAGTACTTGCCAGGCTCACCCGGGATCTCGAAGCCGAAGTACGGCGCATCGCGCGAGATGTCCCACTCCTGCAGGCCCGAGTCCAGCCATTCGGCGAGCTTGTTGGCCACGGCGTCCTGCAGGGTGCCGCTGCGGGTCCACTGCTGCAGCATGGCCTGGAAGTCCGGCAGCTTGAAGAAGAAGTGCTGGGAATCACGCAGTACCGGGGTGGCACCGGAAATCGCCGACTTCGGGTTCTTCAGCTCGGTTGGGGCATAGGTGGCGCCGCACTTTTCGCAGTTGTCGCCGTACTGGTCTTCGGCCGCGCACTTGGGGCAGGTGCCCTTGATGAAGCGGTCGGCCAGGAACATGCCCTTTTCCGGGTCGAAATACTGGGTCACCGAACGGGTGGCGATGTGCCCGGCATCACGCAGGCGCGTGTAGATCAGGCTGGACAGCTCGCGGTTTTCTTCGCTGTGGGTCGAGTGGAAGTTGTCGAAGTCCACCAGGAAATCGGCGAAGTCGCCGCTGTGCTCGGCTTGCACGTTGGCAATCAGCTGCTCGGGGGTGATGCCTTCCTTTTCGGCGCGCAGCATGATGGCCGAGCCGTGGGCGTCGTCGGCGCAGACGTAGATGCACTGGTTGCCGCGTAGTTTCTGGAAGCGAACCCACATGTCCGTCTGGATGTACTCGAGCATATGGCCAAGGTGGATGGATCCATTGGCATAGGGCAGGGCGCTGGTAACGAGAATCTGACGTGGCTCGGACATAGTGGCTCGGCTACTTATTCGGCTCGGGTAAAATTGAGGGTGATCGGCCACTATAAAGGGCTCGCGAATATATTTCACCCCGCGCACGCATCTGCTGACGATTGACGGGTTAGGATAGGCGCCTGTTTCACATTCAGTTTGCCAATGGGAGTGTCCATGAGTGTCGTCACCCGTGCCGCCGTCGAAGGCGCGCTTCGCCAGTACACCGACCCCTACCTGAACCTGGACCCGGTGAGCGCCGGTTGCGTGCGCGCCATCGATATCCAGGGCGGGCAGGTCGCTGTGCAGTTGCAGCTCGGCTACGCCGCCGGCCTGTTCAAGAACGGCTGGGCCCAGGTGCTGCAGACCGCGATCGAAAACCTCGAAGGCGTCACCTCGGCGCAGGTGTCGATCGATTGCGTGGTCGCCGCGCACAAGGCCCAGGCCCAGGTGCCGGCCATGGCCAACGTCAAGAACATCGTCGCGGTGGCCTCGGGCAAGGGCGGTGTCGGCAAATCGACCACCGCAGCCAACCTGGCCCTGGCCCTGGCCCGCGAAGGTGCCCGGGTCGGCATTCTCGACGCCGACATCTATGGGCCCAGCCAGGGCGTGATGTTCGGTATCGCCGAAGGCACGCGCCCGCAGATCCGCGAGCAGAAGTGGTTCGTGCCGATCAAGGCCCATGGCGTGGAAGTGATGTCCATGGCGTTTCTCACCGACGACAACACGCCCATGGTCTGGCGCGGCCCGATGGTGTCGGGGGCGCTGCTGCAGCTGGTGACCCAGACCGCCTGGGACGACCTCGATTACCTGGTGATCGACATGCCGCCGGGCACCGGTGACATCCAGCTGACCCTGGCGCAGAAAGTGCCGGTGGCCGGCTCGGTGATCGTCACCACCCCTCAGGACCTGGCCTTGCTCGATGCCAAGAAGGGCGTGGAAATGTTCCGCAAGGTCAACATTCCGGTGCTTGGCGTGGTGGAGAACATGGCGGTGCACATCTGCTCGAACTGCGGCCATGCCGAGCACCTGTTCGGTGAAGGCGGTGGCGAGAAGCTGGCGGCGCAGTACGGCGTCGAACTGCTGGCCTCGTTGCCATTGTCGATGCTGATCCGCGAGCAGGCCGACAGCGGCAAGCCGACGGCGATCGCCGAACCGGAAAGCCAGATTGCCATGGTCTACCAGGAACTGGCCCGCCAGGTTGGGGCGCGGATCGTGCTGCAGGAGGCGGCGGCGCCGGCGATGCCGAGCATTACCATCAGCGAAGATTGATCGGCGCACCGTGTCGTTGCCTGGGAGGCAGCGACACGGGGTTTCAGCCAGGCATAAAAAAACCCGCCAGAAGGCGGGTTTTTTTGAAAGCTAGGAAGCTAAATCGACTTAGGCGATTTGAACTTCTTCAGCCTGCATGC
>NZ_DJTF01000019.1:2067-34091 GCF_002438125.1 Pseudomonas sp. UBA6315 | reverse complement strand
TGTGCAGCGTAAAGCACCACGAACAGTTATCCGGCGGGCAGGTGGCCGCGGCCGGAGTCACCAATTTGAGCAGAACCGCACGGCGTCACCAGTCGTGGCCTGCGGTTCGACAACGCATTACTGAAAAGCCTGGCAGGCCGGGCTTTTTGGAATGCCGGACTTTTCACTTGAGCGTACCCACAACCCGCCTGTTGGCCCGCGCCAACAGGTATTCACACAGGAGACACCACAGTGACGAACGAGCAACAGGCGTTACTGGAGATGCCGCTCTGGCTGGTAATCGTCCTGGCATTGCTGGGCGGCCTGAGCGGCGAGATGTGGCGGGCCGACAAGGCAGGCGCCACCGGCTGGTCACTGCTGCGGCGGCTGGCGCTGCGCTCCGGGGCCTGCATGGCCTGCGGCGTATCGACGGTGATGCTGCTGTATGCCGGCGGCCTTTCGATCTGGGCGGCCAGCGCGTTTGGCTGCATGACCGCGGTAGGCGGCGCCGACGTGGCCATGCGGCTGTACGAGCGCTGGGCGATTCGGCGACTGGGCTTGCGCGACAGTGCGCAGGCCGATGAGCGATAGGAGGAATATGCATGAGCGAATTGGCCACTTTGCACGCGGCTGTGACGGCAACCATTCGTGAGGCGATGCCTGAACTGGTTTCAGTCGATGCTTATACAGCTGTAGGAAATGCGCCCGAGCGACCGGCGCTACGTCACGGCATCGTGCAGATGACGGCCGACGCAGCGCCGCGGGATGGTCGCTCGGTACTGGTCGCTACCTTCGAGGCGGACATCACCGCTGACAACGCCAACCCCGAGGCACGCCTGCAGGGCAGCCTGCTGGCTGCGCAACTGATGGACCTGCTGCGCCAGCAGCATTGGGCGCTGGACTTCGTCGAAGCCAGCCGCAACGTGCAGGCGCAGTTCGAGGGCAGCGCCTGGACCGTGCGCTGGGACCAGCCGGTACTGCTCGGCGAGCCGCGCTGGCACTGGCCGGATCAGCCGCCCGGCAGCCTGATGCTGGGCTTGGCACCCGATATCGGCTTGGGTAATGAAGAGCACTACATCGCCCCGGAGTCGCTTTCATGAGTTACGTCAGCGCCATGCATGACCGCATGCTGGCCTGCCTGGTCATTCCCTGCCGGGTGGTCGCGGTGGACCTCGCCGCCGCGCGGGTGCGGGTGTCCGACGGCAGCGGCTGGACCAGCGCCTGGTTGCGCTGGCATGCCCAGGCCGCCGGCCAGGCCCGGCACTGGCGGGCGCCCAGCGTGGGCGAGCAGGGCGTGTTGCTCAGCCCCAGCGGCGAGCCTGCCCAGGGCACCTTCATCGCTGGCCTTTATGGCAACGCCGGCAGTGCTGCAGACAACCGCGGGCACGTGGAAGTGTGGCGATTCGCCGATGGCGGCTCGCTCAGCTACGACTGGCAGGCCAGCCATTACGCCATCGAGCTTCCTGGCGGCAACGCCACCATCCAGGTCGGTGCCAGCACCGTGTTGGTCAGTGACGGTGCAATCAGCCTGCAAGCCGCTGCGATAAATCTCACAGGCAAAGTCACCATCGACGGCCCGCTGCAGGTCAGCGGCGATATCAATGGCGCTGGGCGGATCATCGACACCGCCGGCAACACCGCCAATCACAAACACTGAAGCAAGCCGCAACCGCGGGCTTTTTCATCCCTGGAGAATGCCATGCAAACCCATCAACCGGGCGCCGCCACGGGAGGTGCGCCATGATCGGCCTGGACCGCCACACGGGCCAGCCACTGGCCGGCATCGGCCACCTGCGCCAGTCCATCGAAGACATCCTCGCTACACCGCTGGGCAGCCGCCGCATGCGCCCGGACTACGGCAGCCAGCTGCGGCGTTTCGTCGACCTGCCGGTCAACGACGGCTGGAAGAGCGCCGTACAGGCCGAGGTGGCCCGCGCACTCGGGCGCTGGGAGCCACGCCTGCAGCTTGAGCGGGTGAAGGTGGTCGCAGTGCTCGACGGCCAGGTCAGCCTGGCGCTGACCGGCCGCTACCTGGGCGACCAAGCCTTGCTGGAGGTGAGCGTATGAGCCAGGTCGACCTGTCGAAACTGCCGGCGCCCCAACTGCTTGAAGACCTGGATTTCGAAGCGCTCTATCAAGCCAACCTGGACACCTTCCGCGAGTACCTGGGGGAGGGCTGGACCGCCAACCTGGAAAGCGACCCGGTGACCAAGCTGCTCGAGGTCGGCGCCTACCGCAAACTGCTCAACCGCGCGCGCATCAACGATGCCGCCAAGGCCCTGCTGCTGGCCTACGCCCAGGGCAGCGACCTGGACCAGCTGGCGGCCAACGTCAGCCTGCAGCGCCTGGTGATCCAGGCGCAGGACCTGAACGCGGTGCCGCCCGTCGAGGCGCTGCTGGAAGCCGACGACGCCCTGCGTGAGCGGGTGCAACTGGTCTACGAAGGCCTGACCACTGCCGGCCCGCGCAACAGTTACATCCTGCACGCCCGCAACGCATCGGGGCAGGTGGCTGACGCCACCGCCGAAAGCCCGTCGCCGGCGGTGGTGGATGTGACCGTGCTGGGCCTGGAGGGCGATGGCAAGGCCAGTGCCGCGCTGCTGGCGCAGGTGGCGGCCTACCTCAATGACGACGATATCCGGCCGGTCGCCGACCGGGTCAATGTGCGCAGCGCCGAGGTGCTGGCCTATCGCATCGATGCCGTGCTGCACCTGGCCGACAGCGGCCCCGAGTACGAGGCCATTCTCGCCGAGTGCCAGCGGCGCCTGGCGGCCTGGATCAACCCGCGACGCCGCCTGGGTGTGGAGGTGGCGCGTTCGGGTATCGACGCGCAGTTGCACATCGACGGCGTCAGCCGGGTCGAGCTGAACGACTGGGCCGACATCCGCCCGAGCAAGGCCCAGGCGGCCTGGTGCAGCGGTTTCACCCTGACGCGGGGGGGCTGACGCCATGCGCAGTCTATTGCCGCTCAACCGCACCCCCTTGGAACGCGCCATCGAAAGCGCGTGCGACGAAGACCTCAAGGTCAGCCTGCGCTTGCTCTACAACCCGGACAGTTGCCCCGCGCACCTTCTTTATCACCTGGCCTGGGCCTGGTCGGTGGACCGCTGGGAGGACAGCTGGAGCGACGAGATCAAGCGCTCGGTGATCCGCTCGACGTTCTTCGTGCACGCCCACAAGGGCACCCTCGGCGCCCTGCGGCGTGTGGTGGAGCCCTTTGGCTACCTGATCGAGGTGCAGGAATGGTGGCAGGCCACACCCCCTGCGCCGGCCGGCACCTTCGCCTTGAAGATCGGCGTTTCCGACGCGGGCATCAGCGAAAGCACCTACCAGGAACTGTCATCGCTGATCGACGACGCCCGCCCGGTCAGCCGCCACCTGACAGGCCTGGTGATCAGCCTCGAAAGCCGTGGCGCCCTACAGGTCGGCTGCGCGGTCCAGGACGGCGACGAACTGGACATCTACCCGCTGGCGCCCCGTGACATCGACGTCAGCGGTGCCATAGGCCGGGGCGGCCGCGAACATACAATCGATACCTTGGACATTGCACATGGTTGACCAGACTTCTCAGTTCTACGCCATCCTCACCAACGTGGGCGCGGCGAAACAAGCCAACGCGGATGCCTTGGGCATCGCATGGAAAATCACCCAGATGGGCGTCGGCGATGCCAACGGCACCGACCCCACGCCCAATGCCACCCAGACCAGCCTGCTCAACGAATGGCGCCGCGCGCCGTTGAATCAGCTGAAGGTGGATGACAAGAACAGCGCGATCATCATCGCCGAGCAGGTCATTCCGGCCGATGTCGGTGGCAAGTGGATTCGCGAGATCGCGCTGTATGACGCCGATGGCGACATGGTGGCCGTGGCCAACTGTGCGCCCACTTATAAACCGCTGCTCAGCCAGGGCTCGGGACGTACCCAGGTGGTGCGGATGAACCTGGTGGTCAGCAGTGCCAGCAATGTGCAGTTGAAGATTGACCCGGCGGTGGTGCTGGCGACTCGGGAGTGGGTGACCGAAGAGCTGGCCAGGCAGGACTTCAAGCATTCGGTGCAAGTGGCTACTACCGCGAACATCGCTTTGACCGGGCTGCAGACGGTGGATGGCATTGCGCTTTCGGCTGGAGCACGGGTGCTGGTGAAGAACCAGACGCTGGCCAGGGACAATGGGATTTATGAAGTTGCCGCGGGCGCCTGGAGCCGCAGCGCCGATGCCGATACTGATGCCAAGATCACGCCGGGGCTGCTGGTGCTGGTTGAAAAGGGCAGCGTCAACAGTGACAGCGCGTGGCAACTGGTCACGGATGGGCCGCTCACACTAGGCGTCAGCGCCCAGGCCTACGAAATGGCTTTTGGGCGCAGCGGCGTGGTTGCGAACACGTACCGAAGCGTGACAGTCGACAAGTACGGCCGAGTGACCGCTGCCACTAACCCGACCACAGTGGCGGGATATGGTTTGACGGATGTTTACACTAAAACCCAGGTGGATAGCGCTTTAGCCCTCAAGGCGCCATTGGCAAACCCCGCACTCACCGGAGCCCCGACTGCGCCGACGGCTGCCACAGGAAACAACTCCCAGCAAATCGCAAACACAGCTTTTGTTCAGGCAGCGGTTGCAGGCCTCGTGGACTCGGCACCTGCTGCGCTTGATACGCTGAAAGAACTGGCGGCGGCGCTCGGCAACGATCCGAACTTTGCAACTACGGTAACCAATACGCTTGCCACCAAGGCTGCCAAAGCGACCACATTGGCGGGCTATGGTATTGGCGATGGGTATACCAAGGCGCAGATGGATTCGCTGCTCATCGTCAAGTCGCCTTTGACCAGTCCTGCCTTCGAGGGTATGCCAACAGCCCCGACCGCGGCTGATTTCAGCAGCACGAAGCAAGTGGCGACAACGGAATGGGTACAAGGCCGTGGTATGCAGTACTCAAGTATTACTCAGCGATCTGCTGCAGGTACGCTAGCCGGCGTGGCGGCACACATCGGCGGCATCGTGCATTTTTGGGGCAATTACGCTATGGGGTATACCCTACCGAATAGTGCAAGTCTCAAAGTGGCGGTTGGAGCTGTTGTACGAATACAAAACTGGTGCCCTAATAGTCTGCTGGTCGGCATTCAAGGTAACGATAAAGTTCAAACGGGGTTAACCGTAGGGCAGGTCAATTCCATCACCATTCCTCCAGATACATTTATTGACGCGAGGTATTATGGCGATGGGACCTGGATTATGGATGGAACTGGAGTCGAAGCCACTCGGCTACCGTGGCAGGTTAGCGGTATAAACGGCAATGGATATCATAAGTTTCCTAGTGGCTTGATTGTCCAGTGGGGTGGGTCCGCCATTGCTACCCCCGCTTCCCCAGTGGTAACGGTGACATTTCCTGTGGCATTTCCTAATCGCTGTACGCACTTGAATGAACACGATATCACGGGTAGCGGCGGTATTACGCGATCGTTCTGGCAGTTCAGAAATCAGGGTAATAACGGTTTCGAAGCATTTAATATATGTTCGATAACTTTTGGTTCACCTCCAGTATTGAATCCTCCCGTCAACTCATCCTGCGCATGGTATGCGGTAGGTTTTTAAGAGGTCTGTATGAGCAAAATCTACTCAAGTGCTAGAAATAAAGCTTTCTTTGACAGTGCAATACATACTGCCGAGCAAATTCCAGTAGACGCAATAGAAATTGACAAAACACTTCATCAATCGTTGCTCGATGGTGTTAATGGGCGAGCAAAAATGATTGACTTTTCACACGAGCCGCCCCGGCTAACGCACTTGCCAATGCCCACGCAGGAGCAACTAGCCGAAGTAGAGTGCGGCTGGCGGGATATTCAACTGCGCAATACCGACAATCTCGTTGCACGACACCGAGATGAAAGTGAGATGGGAGAAATTACCACGTTGACTCAGGAGGCGTTTTTTGCCCTGATGATTTACCGCAAGGCCTTACGTGACTGGCCAAAATTGGAGGGATTTCCAGATATTCAGTACCGCCCGAAATCCCCCTCCTGGATGATTAATCAAACGCATTAACGCCCCGCACAGACGGGGCGTTTTCTTTTCTGCTGTACCACAAAGCCCCAATACGGGGCTTTCTCATATCTGGAGTAAACCTACATGAGTGGATTCTTCCACGGCGTCACCGTCACCAACGTCGACACCGGCGCCCGCAGCATCGCGTTGCCATCTTCCTCGATCATCGGCCTGGTCGACACCTTCACCGAAGGCCCTGGCGCCACCGCCAAGGCCAACACCCCGGTGCTGATCACCAGCGAACGTGAAGCCGTCGCCGCCTTCGGCGAAAACGCGGCCATCACCAAGGCCTGCCGCGCCATCTACACCCGTGCCAAGGCAGTCATCGTCGCCTGCGGCGTGGCCAAGCTCGAAGACGCCGCCGAGCAGACCGCAGCCATCATCGGCGCGGTGCAGGCCGACGGCAAACGTACTGGCCTGCAGGCGCTGCTCGACGGCAAGAGCCGTTTCAACGCCCAGCCCCGCCTGCTGGTCGCCCCACGGCACAGTGCCACCCAGGCCGTCGGCACCGCCCTGGTTGCCCTGGCCGACAAGCTGCGCGGCATCGCCATCATCGACGGCCCCAACACCACCGACGAGGCGGCCATCGCCTATGCCGAGAACTTCGGTGCCAAGCGCGCCTTCCTGGTCGACCCGGGCGTGCAGTACTGGGACAACGGCGAGGAGGCCACCGTCGATGCCCCCGGCTCGGCCTGGGTGGCCGGCCTGTTCGCCTGGACCGATCGCGAATATGGCTTCTGGGCTTCGCCTTCGAACAAGGAGTTCGTCGGCATCACCGGTACCAGCCGCCCGGTGGAGTTCCTCGATGGCGACGACAGCTGCCGCGCCAACCTACTGAACAACGCCAACATCGCCACCATCATCCGCGACGACGGCTTCCGCCTGTGGGGCAACCGCACCTTGTCCAGCGACCCGAAGTGGGCCTTCGTCACCCGCGTGCGCACCCTGGACATCGTCATGGACGCGATCCTCTATGGCCACAAATGGGCAGTCGATCGCTCCATCACCGCCACCTACGTCAAGGACGTGACCGAAGGCCTGCAGGCCTTCATGCGCGACCTGAAGAACCAGGGCGCGATCATCAACTTCGAAGTCTTCGCCGACCCGGAGCTGAACACCGCCAGCCAGCTGGAGCAGGGCAAGGTGTACTGGAACATCCGCTTCACCGACGTGCCGCCTGCCGAAAACCCCAATTTCCGCGTTGAAGTCACCAACCAGTGGCTGACCGAAGTTCTCGATTCCGCCGCTTAAGGAGCGCATTTACATGGCAATGATTCCCGAAACCCTGGCCAACCTGAACCTGTTCGTCGATGGCGTCAGCTTCCAGGGCGATGTCCCCAGCCTGACCCTGCCCAAACTCACCCTGAAAATGGAAGAGCACCGCCCCGGCGGCATGGACATGCCGGTCGAAATGGACCTGGGCATGGAAAAGCAAGAAGCCGCCTTCACCACCAGCGGCGTGCGCCGCGAAGCGCTGAAATTCTTCGGCCTGGCCGATGGCAGTGGTTTCAACGGCACCTTCCGTGGTGCCTTCAAAGGCCTCAAGGGCAAGATCACCCCGGTGGTGGTCACCCTGCGCGGCACCTTGAAGGAAATCGACATGGGTGACTGGAAGTCCGGCGACAAGGCCGAGATCAAGCACAGCGTCGGCCTGACCTACTACAAGCTCGAAGTCGACGGCCGCCTGGTCTACGAGATCGACGCCCTGGGCATGAAGCGGGTCATCGATGGTGTCGATCAACTGGCCGCTCAGCGCGCCGCGCTCGGCTTGTAAGGAGGCGACATGGCTCAAGCGAAAAAGCAGCCGCAGTGGCTCACCCTGAGCGCCGAGCGCGTCACCGTGCGCCTGTCGCGCCCAAGCGAAGCCAATGGCGTGCAGGTCGACAGCCTGTCGCTGCGGGCGCCGACCGTGCGCGATATCCGCAACGCCCAGGCCGGCGGCGTGGGCGATGACGAACAGCGTGAGTTGAACCTGTTCGCCTCCTTGGCCGAAGTTGGCATCAAGGACCTCGAAGGCCTTGCCCTGAAGGATTATGGCCGCCTGCAAAACGGCTATTTTCGCCTGGTGCAGGACGACGAACTTTGACCCGGCCCGGCAGAAGGCCGCCGCCCGGCGGCTGGCCAAGGAGCTGAACTTTTCCGCGAGCGAAATCATGGCCATGTCGTTCAGCGACATGGTCTGGTGGCTCACAGAGTGAAGGGAGAAAAGGATGGCGAGCAGATCAGCGGCAACGGATGCGGCGCAACAACCACGCTCCGATCCTGAACGTGATCGGGTCGATCTTGCCCAGGTATTCAATCATCAGAACCGCATACTGGGGCGCGTGGTGCAATCGCTGAGGCAAGGATCGCCTCAGTCTACAGAACACGAATCGGCCTACGTGCCTGTGGCCGAGCCTGTCGATGAAACCCCTGGTGAAACCCAGGGGCAGGCCCAGTCAGGCCCTGTTCCTGGAGGGTTTTTGGCAATGGCCGCGAGCAAGGGGCGAGCTGCGCCAGTGGAGCAGGGTGATTACCCGCCGGGCGCTGATGCCACGCCTTCGACCGAACCGGGCCACGGTGCCAGGCAGCGCGGCGCGCAAGCGGTCGGCGCCGCAAGGTCGGCAGCGCGAGAAGGGAGGCTCGATGCGCTGATCAAGGTGGGCACTACCGCCGCGAAGGCTTCAACTGCCCAGGAATGGGGAGAGGGGCTGGGAGGTGCAGTGGGAGGCCTGGCCGGCAGTGCGCTTGGCGCGGCCTTGAGCAAGTACACCGGCAAGCATGTCGACTACGGGAAGGTGGTGGGCGGCTTTTACGGCGACAAGGCAGGGGCGGCGCTCGGTAAACGCCTGGCGCCCGATCCCGAGACGAGTGCACCCAGCGAAAGTACTGCGCCCCAGGAGGGCACAGAAACTTCGTCGCCCTTGCTCGGGCAAGGTCTGTTGGTGGGTGGCAGCATTGGCGCGGCTGCGCGCATTCATGACGTGGGTAAACAGACTTCAGGGTCGGGTTGGAACAGGCTGAAGGGCTGGTTTGGCAAAGACAGCCCGGCCGCCAATGAACCGTATCCTCTCGGGGCAGATGCAGGGCCGTCGCCCACGGACATCGGCAAGCGCCCGCCGCCTTGGAAGACGGTGGGCGAAGTCATCAAGGCCGAGGGGAAAAATGCCTTGCTGGAGTCGGCCCTGAAAGCGGTACATACCTATGCCTCCGCCAAGACAGCCCAGGAGGCTTGGGAAGGTTATGGCGGCGCCGTAGGTGGGCTGGTCGGCTCGATCGCAGGTGGTGTTGCTGGCCGATACATTCCTCCCATCGCCCCCGTCAGCGTGACGGTTGGCGGGGCGCTGGGTGACGAGGCCGGCACCAGGCTCGGAGGATGGATTGCACGCAAACTCGCCGCTGACGAGCGCCCACCCGCTGCAACGGCTCCTTTGCCTGCTGTTTCCCTCCTCGACCCCGGCAAACAGTCCGCCACGCGCATTCCGACGCAACCCTTTTTCGACCTTCAGATTGGGGCGCAAACTGGCAGGCAGCTGTTGTCATCGCCTGAGCTGGCGAGGCAGCAGCAGTGGGTTCGACGCGCTTTGCCGCAGGTGTCATTGCTGGACCCGCTCAAGCACTCGCTCACCGCCAAGCCCAAGGCGGAGTTTGTCGATGGCCAGGTCGGTACGCGCATCACCCGGCAACTGCTGACACACGCTGGCTCGGCGCAGCACAAGCCAGCCAGGCAACAGCCGTTGGCGCCCGTGTCGTTGCTTCGGCCCACCTCACGCGAAGCGCTGGATGAGCCGGCAGAGGGCGATCGTCCGCTGCCCATGCGGGTGCCACCGGCGGCTACGGCACTGCCAGAGCCGGGCAGCCCGGCCACTTCCCAGGCCAGCGAGCCGCAACCGAGCAACCAGCACTTCACCTTCAATACCAACATGCCGGTAACGCTCAATGGCAGCCTGGATGATCCAGCGCTGCTGCAGCGGCTGGAGGCAATGGTGCAACGCACGCTGCAAGAGCTGATCAGTCGCAAGGCGGCTGCCCAGCTTTCCGATCCCATTTACGCCTGAGGAGCTTTCAATGACCTATCTGGAGCAACTCCAGGGCGCCTTGCATGCCCTGGTCAAGGCCGGCGAAGCGGGGCGCCAGCGTGCCGATGCCATGCTCGAGCCGATGAGCCAGGCAGTTGGCCATGCCAAGGAGGCGGCCGCCGAACTCGAGGCCCTGCCATGGATCGGCCCGGCCATCGGCAAGCGCCTGCAACGCACGATGCGCGCCATCGACTCGGCCAAGCAGCGCGTCGACAAGGTGATTGCCAAGTACGACCACGCGGTCGATGAGGTGCGCAAGGTGCAGGATCGGGTGGACGCCTTCGCCGAACACCTGGGCAAGGCCGGCGCGGCCATTCGCCGGGTGATCGGCGATGTGCGCTCGGTCGCCAAGGGCGTGCTCACCACCTTTGGCTTCGCGCCCGATGCAACCCCTGCGGCCGAGGCGATCAAACCCTTTGCGCACTTGCTGGTGCTGCAGCCGCTGAAGGCCAATGCCGCGCCGTACTACTTCAACCTCGACACCGCTGCCTTCGACCAACTGCGCCGGCAAACGCGCTTTCGCTGGGCCGGGCAGGACCGCCTGGGCCGCGAGAGCGCGCAGCAGGCGGTTGGCCTGGGCGAAGAAACCATCAGCATCCGCGGCGCGATCTTCCCCGGCTTCAAGGCCGGGCTGGGCCAGTTGCAGGCGCTGCGCGGCATCGGCCGCCAGCTTCTGCCGCTGTCCTTGACCACCGGCTACGGCGAAGTGCTCGGTACCTGGTGCTTGACCAGCATCGAGGAAGAGCAGGGCGCCTTGCTGGCCGGTGGCATCCCTCGCAAACAAGGCTTCTCACTGGAGTTCGTCAGTTATGGACAAGACCTGCAAAACGTCTGAGGGCGACGTGCTCGATACCCTCTGCCATCACTATTACGGGCACCTCGATGGCAGCGTCGAGGCCGTGCTGCACGCCAACCAGGGGTTGGCCGACGAGGCCCAGCCGTTTCGCAGCGGCGTGACCATCCGCCTGCCCACCCTGGCGCTGGCGCCGGCCAACGTCGTACAGCTGTGGGACTGATGCCATGCAACCGCTCTTTCGCATCCAGGCCGATGGCCAGGACATTACTGCGCTGATCAACGACCGTCTGTTGCTGCTGCGCACTACCGACAAACCAGGGATGGAGTCGGACGATTTCGAACTGCGCATCGATGCCCGCGACAGCAGCGTGGCAGTGCCTGCCCGCGGCGCACAGATCGAGGTGCACCTGGGCTACGCCGGCCAGCCGCTGACCCGGCTGGGGCGTTACACCGTCGATGAGGTCGAGCTGTCCGGCCCTCCCGATACCCTGGTGATTCGCGGCAAGGCCAGCGACTTGCGTGGCAGTGGCAGGACCGTGCGCAGCGGTAGCTGGGAGGCCGTGCCGCTGCAGCGCATCGTTGCCGAGATTGGCGCGCGCAATGGCTGGCAAGCGCTCTGCCCAGTGCTGGCCCAGGTGCCGCGCGTCGATCAGTACAACGAATCGGATTTCAATTTCATCACCCGCCTGGCCCGCCAGTACGACTGCACCGCCAAGCTTGCCAATGGCCAGCTGCTGGTGCTGCCGCGCCAGGGCGGGCAGAGCGCCAGCGGCAAACCGCTGGCGGTGGTCGGCATTGCCCGCGACGAGGTCAGCCAGTGGCATTTTCGCCTGGACGACAAGGCGGTGCGCCAGGCTGTGCGTACCCGCCATCAAGACCCGGCCAGTGGCGAGTCGAAGGCCGTCGAGCTGGCCAACGAGCAGGCTGCGCAAGGGCCGCGGCCGGTGCATACCGATCGCCATCTGTACCCCAACCGCGCGGCCGCCGAGCAGGCCGCCAGGGCGCGACTGGCCAGCTTCAATCGCGATACCGCCAGCGTGCGCCTCGACCTGCCCGGGCGCACTGACCTGTTTGCCGAGCGCAGCATCGACCTGCGTGGGTTTGTCGATGGCCTGGACGGGCAGTATCAGGTCGACTCGGTGGAGCAGGTGTTCACCCGCTCGGGCTGGCGCACCACGGTACAGGGTAATGGCGGCAAGGCAGGTAAATCGAAGGCCAAGGGCGCGGCGCCTCGCCGAGGGGCGGCGACCAAGGCCTGAGGGGCGATTCACCCAAGGAGGACAGACATGCTTACAGAAGCGCAATTGCTACAGATTCTGCCCAACGCCCGCCCCGTCGCGAGCGTTTTTCTTACAGCCTTGAACGTCACCTTGCCACGCTGGGAGATCGACAATCCCAAGCGTGTGGCGGCGTTCATCGCCCAGGTCGGCCATGAGTCAGGCCAGTTTCGTTACGTCAGGGAGCTGGGCAGCGACCGTTACCTGGCCCGCTACGACACCGGCAGCCTGGCCCGGCGCCTGGGCAATACCCCTCAGGCGGATGGCGACGGCCAGTTGTATTGCGGGCGCGGGCTGATCCAGGTCACCGGGCTCAACAACTACCAGGCCTGCAGCCGTGCGCTGTTCGGCGATGAGCGCTTGCTGGCACAGCCGCAACTGCTCGAACAGCCGCGTTGGGCCTGCGAGTCGGCGGCGTGGTTCTGGCACTCGCGTGGGCTCAATGCCCTGGCTGACCGGGGCGAGTTCAACCGCATCACCCGTCATATCAATGGAGGGCTCAATGGGCTGGAAGACCGCCTCATGCTCTGGGCGCGGGCGCGTGAGGTGTTGTGTTGAGCCGGCTGCAACAGGGGCTTGGGGCATTTTTGCTGGTGTCTTGCGTGGCACTGGCCTGGCAGGTGCAGGGCTGGCGCTATGGGCGGCAGCTGGCGCAACAGGCGCAAGCCCAGGCCGATGCCTTGGCCGCGCGCCTGCTTGCCGAGCGCGAGCAACGCCAAGCGCTGGAGCAGCGCCTGCAGGTGAGTGAAACCCGTCATTTCAAGGAGCTTGCCGATGCGCAACAGTCTCAGGCACGCCTGCGTGATCGCCTTGCTACTGCCGATCTGCGGCTGTCGGTCCTGGTCGAGCGCGACGCCGTCTGCCCCACAGTGCCTGCCGCCGCCGGCGCCGGCAGCGTGGATCATGCAACCGTACGCGCCTGGCTTGAGCCGGCGCATGCTCGACGAATTATCGCCATCACCGATGAAGGGGACCGGGGATTGATCGCGTTGCGGGCGTGCCAGGATTATGTGCGGGCGTTGCGGCAGTGATTGCCGGGCTTGCATTGGGGCGCTCGATCGCAAGGGCGCCACACAATTCAAGGCATGCCCCTTCACCAAATGCTACGGTGTCCCGCAATCCTCAAGGAGCCCCACAATGGACCCGATCACTGTTCTCTCCACCCGCCTGGGCGAGCACCTGCGTCGCTTCGACGCCCAGGTGAGCACTGCCGAATCCTGCACCGGCGGCGGCATCGCTGAAGCCATCACCCGCGTGCCCGGCAGCTCGGCCTGGTTCGAGGCCGGCTACGTCACCTATTCCAATAGCCAGAAGACTCGCCAGTTGGGCGTGCCAGAGGCGTTGTTCAGCCAGGTCGGCGCCGTCAGCCAGGAAGTGGTCGAAGCCATGGCGCGCGGTGCCCAGGCGGCCAGCGGTGCGCGCTTTGCAGTGGCCGTCAGCGGCATCGCCGGGCCCGATGGCGGCTCGCCGGCCAAGCCGGTGGGCACCGTGTGGCTGGCCTGGGCCGATGGCGAACGGGTATCGAGTGAGCGCCGCCACTTCGACGGCGACCGCGAAAGCGTGCGCCGACAGACGGTGATCGCCGCGCTAGACGGCTTGTTACAGCTCGGCGGCGAGTAATTCGACGACAGGGGTTTGCTCAAGCGCTTGCCTGTGGAATAATACTGGCTACTTATACAGGTATTCCCGGCCATCAGGGCCAAGTCGAACACGTGAGGATTTCAATGGACGACAACAAGAAGCGCGCCTTGGCTGCGGCCCTGGGTCAGATCGAACGCCAATTCGGCAAAGGCGCTGTCATGCGCATGGGCGATCACGAGCGCCAGGGTATCCCGGCCATCTCGACCGGCTCGCTGGGCCTGGACATCGCCCTCGGCATCGGCGGCCTGCCAAAAGGCCGTATCGTCGAAATCTATGGCCCGGAATCGTCGGGTAAGACCACGCTGACCCTGTCGGTCATCGCCGAGGCCCAGAAGAATGGCGCCACCTGCGCCTTCGTCGACGCCGAGCACGCCCTCGACCCTGAATACGCCGGCAAACTGGGCGTCAACGTCGACGACCTGCTGGTCTCGCAGCCGGATACCGGTGAGCAGGCCCTGGAAATCACCGACATGCTGGTGCGTTCCAACGCCGTTGACGTGATCATCGTCGACTCCGTGGCTGCCCTGGTACCCAAGGCCGAAATCGAAGGCGAGATGGGCGACATGCACGTCGGCCTGCAGGCCCGTCTGATGTCCCAGGCGCTGCGCAAGATCACCGGTAACATCAAGAACGCCAACTGCCTGGTCATCTTCATCAACCAGATCCGCATGAAGATCGGTGTGATGTTCGGTAGCCCGGAAACCACCACCGGCGGTAACGCGCTGAAGTTCTACGCCTCGGTGCGCCTGGACATTCGCCGTACTGGCGCGGTGAAGGAAGGCGACGAAGTGGTGGGCAGCGAAACCCGCGTCAAGATCGTCAAGAACAAGGTCTCGCCACCGTTCCGTCAGGCCGAGTTCCAGATTCTCTACGGCAAGGGTATCTACCGTAACGGCGAAATCATCGACCTGGGCGTATCCCAAGGGCTGGTGGAGAAGTCCGGTGCCTGGTACAGCTACCAGGGCAACAAGATCGGCCAGGGCAAGGCTAACGCCGCCAAGTACCTGCAAGAAAACCCGGCCATCGGTACCGAGATCGAGAAGCAGATCCGCGAGAAGCTGCTCAACTCGGGTGCTGTTGCCGCTGCCGGCAAGACCGCTGCTGCTGAAGCCGATGCCGACGACATGGCTGATGCCGAAACCGGTTATTGATCCGCGTTTGTAGGCTGCTGGTATGGCCGTCGTACTCGACACCCCCGTCGCCATTCGGCGGACCGCCATGGACCTGCTCGCGCGCCGCGAGCATGGTCGCGTCGAGCTGACGCGCAAACTGCGTCAGCGCGGCGCTTCGGATGAGCTGATCGAGCCTGAGCTCGATCGGCTTGCCGAAGAAGGGCTGCTTAGCGAAGCCCGCTATCTCGAAAGCTTCATCCGATACCGTTCCAATGCCGGCTATGGCCCCGCACGTATTCGTGAGGAGCTCGGCCAGCGTGGCCTGAACCGTGGCGACATCGACCAGGCACTGCGTGACAGCGGTGTGGACTGGGCCGAGCGGTTACAGGAGGCCTGGCAGCGCAAATATGCTGGCCAGCGCCCACAAGACCCCCGCAGCCGTGCCCAGCAGACCCGGTTTCTTGCTTACCGTGGGTTTGCCATGGACATGATCGGCCGCCTGCTCAGCGGCCGGGACTTGTACGACTGAAACCTTCTAGCTGACCTTCAACGCCTCCCGCGCCCGCTGGGTGGTGTGCATGGGCTGTGGCTTTGCCCAGTTCTCCGGCAGGTTGATGAAATCCACCAGCTCGCGCAGGCGGCCTTGGTCGCGGCCATTGAAGGCAAAGGTCAGGCGAGTCAGGTGGTTGTAATTACCTGTCTCATGCTCTGCGCCACTGTCTGCGTGCTGGTGATACTTGCCGCTCAGGCGCAAATCGGCGAAACCTTCCTGGATCTCGAACAGCGCGGCGTCGCTGAGCCGGTGGTGCATGCGAATCACGAATTGGTTTTTCAGCCAGCGGCTGGAGTGGTAGTTGCTGTAGAACTGGTTGATCTCCTCCACCGCTTCGTCGGCACTGTAGACCAGGCGCAGCAGCTTCAGGTCGGTGGGCAGGATGTAGCGGTTTTCCTGCAGTTGGCGGCTGATGAAGTCCAGGCAATCGCGCCAGAATGTGCCGCCGGGTGAGTCCAGCAGCACTACCGGTACCAGCGGGCTCTTGCCGGTCTGGATCAATGTCAGCACTTCCAGTGCCTCGTCGAGCGTGCCGAAACCGCCTGGGCAAAGTACCAGCGCGTCGGCTTCCTTGACGAAGAACAGCTTGCGAATGAAGAAGAAGTGGAACGGCAACAACTTGTCGGTACCGTCCACCGTCGGGTTGGCATGCTGCTCGAAGGGCAGGGTGATGTTGAAGCCCAGGCTGTGCTCGCTGCCGGCGCCTTCGTGGGCGGCGGCCATGATGCCGCCGCCGGCACCGGTAATGACCATCAGGTCGGAGCGTGCCAGGGTCGCCCCCAGCTCGCGCGCCAGTGCATACATCGGGTGTTCGATCGGCGTGCGCGCCGAGCCGAACACAGTGACCTTGCGCCGGCCCTTGTAGCGCTGCAAGGCGCGGAAAGAATGGTCCAGCTCGCGAAGCGCCTGCAGGGTGATCTTGGCGCTCCAGCGGTCACTGTCGTCGTGGGCCATGCGCAGGATGGTCAGCATCATGTCGCGGTACAGCGCCAGGTTGGGGCTGTCGGGTGCGACCAGTTGCAGTTGTTCGTCGACCTTGCTCAGGTCGATGCCGCTGTCCCTGAAGTGATTGAACAGATGTTCATTGGATTGATAAGGCATTCAACGTCTCCTTCTGCAGCAAAACCTCTGACCGAGCCGATGGCGTGGCTCGGCCGCGACACTGCGTGTGTCGCTGGCTGCTCTGGCCCGAGTGTGCATCCCGAGCATTGCAGTTGGCCTTCAGGCCGTGATGCAGGGTGTCAGTCCATCTTCTTGTTGTTTTGTCGCTCTACGCTATCAATCTAGACCTTCGCGCCGGTTCCTGCCGCCAGCGCGGCCAGGGCCACTCGTCGGAGCTCGGCCATGGTTGCCAAGGGTTTGGTTAACTGGAGAAGCGAAACGTGTCGATGCGGGAGGTGGCCTATGCATCGCTTGGTCATCGAAGTGGACCGGGAGCTGTATGAGCAACTGGAGAATGCAGCGCAGGATCACCATGTGAGCCTGGAGGAGGAGTGCCGTCGCAGGTTGGCAACGCTGGAGTGCCAGTCACGCTACTTGCAGGCGCTGCTGGCGGAAATGCGCGCCGATGAAGAAGCTCGGCGCGCAGAAGGTGTGCAGGTTATTACCTGATCACTTCCTCTTGTTGCCAGCCGAGCAGCTGGCAGCGTCGAACGCCTGGTCCATGACCGGCTGGTTGGTCTTGTAGACGGTGAAGCGGTAGACCATCACCGCGCCCTTGGACATCAGGTTACGAAAACCGCTGTTGCGGCACACGCTGTCGCCGAGTTGGCTGCGCACCTGTGCCGGGTTCGCCTGCATGCGCGCGGCATGCTCGGCGCGCACGCTCAGGTGGTTGATCAGGGCCTTGCCTTCGACGGTGTAGCCCTGGTCGAGGATGTCTTCGTTGATGGCGCGTGGGGTGCCGACACTGCTCTCCTGGGCAACTTTCTGCAGCATCTTGTTCAACTCGAACTCCTGCTTGGACGCTGCCTGGGCGGCGAGTGGCAGTGCGAGCAACAGGCTCAGGGCCGGGGCGATAAGACGCAGCATGAATCTCTCCTGGTTCGATGACTGGCGCTTTGACATGCGCAGGTGCCCGGCGTTCCATGAAAACCGCAACGGCACTGGCAGACTGGCAACCGCCAAAGCGCAGATTATAAGGGAGCCGGCCGTGCTGCTGCACGGCAAATGACGCCCGCTCTGGTAGACTGGCGCTTTGTTCAGCCCGAGTTTTCGCAGTGTCCAGTCACAACCTTGTCAGAGGCTTGCCAGCATGAGCCATGCGGTAGCGCGCCTGCGCGCCGAACGCCTGGCGCGCAGCATCAAACCGTTCATCGCGCGCGGCTCACGTGCCGAGCGCTGCCCTGCATGTCGGGTCATCGCCAGCCATTGCCTGTGTGCCTGGAAGCCGCGGGTGCAGGCCGACTCGGGGGTGTGCCTGCTGATGCATGACACCGAGCCATTGAAGCCCACCAACACCGGCTGGCTGATTGCCGACCTGATCGAGGACACCTCGGCCTTCGGCTGGTTACGCACGTCCGTGGACGAAAACCTGCTGGCGCTGCTCGAAGACCCGCAGTGGCAACCCTACATCGTCTTCCCAGGTGAATTCGTCGCCCAGGAACGCGTGGTGAGCGAGGTGCAGCGTGTACCGGGCAAGCGCCCGCTGTTCATCCTGCTCGATGCCACCTGGACCGAAGCGCGCAAGATGTTCCGCAAGAGCCCGTACCTGGATCGCTTCCCGGTGTTGAGCCTGCAAGCCGAGCAGATGTCGCGCTACCGCTTGCGCCGCTCCAAGCGGGACGATCATTTCTGCACGGCGGAAGTCGCAGCCATGTGCCTGGAGCTGGCGGGCGACAGCCAGGCCTCGCAGGCCCTGGATGCCTACCTGGATGTGTTCAGCCTGCATTACCTCAGTGGCAAGCGTGGCCTGCCGCTGGATGAGCAGGACGATGTCCACCAGCGTTTGCATACCTTCCTATAGTCCAAGGGGCAGGCGCCCCGCTTTGGTTCATAATGACGGAGCTGGCAGCCAGGGTGGGCGAGACGGCTGGGCGATTGGCTTGACCACCCCCGACCGTGCTCGGCATCCTTGGCGCCGATTCCCCGCCAGGCGCTATCACTACCCCGCATGCGCCTGCACAGAACAGGATCCATACATCGATGGCCACTTACGAAATCCTGATAGCCGATGACCACCCGCTGTTTCGTGGCGCTCTGCGCCAGGCCGTTACCCTCGCCCTGGGCGCGGATGTGCGCCTGGTCGAGGTGGCGAGCATTGCCGAACTGGAAACCCGCCTGAGCGAAAAGTCCGATTGGGACCTGGTCCTGCTCGACCTGAACATGCCGGGCGCCTACGGTTTCTCCGGGCTGGTCCTGCTGCGCGGGCAGTACCCGCAGATTCCGGTGGTGATGGTCTCGGCCCAGGAAGAGGCCGCAGTGGTGGTCAAGTCGCGCGAGTTCGGCGCCAGTGGTTTCATTCCCAAGTCCAGCGGCCTGGAAGTCATCCAGGATGCCGTGCGCAAGGTGCTCGACGGCGACGTCTGGTGGCCACCGCAGGCGTTCGAGAAGGTTGACGTGTCGGCCGAGGCCAAGGCCGCCAGCGAAGGCCTGGCCAGCCTCACGCCGCAGCAGTTCCGCGTGCTGACCATGGTCTGCGAAGGCTTGCTGAACAAGCAGATCGCCTATGAGCTGAGTGTGTCGGAAGCGACCATCAAGGCCCACGTGACGGCAATTTTCCGCAAGCTTGGCGTGCGCACCCGGACCCAGGCGGCATTGCTTCTGCAACAACTTGAATCGGTTGCGAGCAACTGAGGCCTTGCGTCTTCACGCTTTTTTGACCCGAGCCGGTCTAGTCTGCTGGCCTTTTATCTGTGAAGTGACTCACATGTCGCCATTCAAAGGCCAGACCGGCCTCAAACGTATCTTCAACGCCGCCGGCTACTCGCTGGACGGCCTGCGCGCCGCCTTCAAGGGTGAAGCCGCCTTCCGCCAGCTGGTGCTGCTCAATGTGCTGCTGATTCCGATCGCCTTCTGGCTGCCGGTCAGCCGTGCGGAGCGGGCGATCATGATCGCGGTGTGCCTGCTGGGCCTGATCGTCGAGCTGTTCAACTCTGCGGTGGAAGCGGCCATCGACCGCATCTCCCTGGAGCGCCACCCGTTGTCCAAGAATGCCAAGGACATGGGCAGCGCCGCGCAGCTGGTGGCGCTGACCATGGTTGCGCTGGTGTGGGGCGTGATCCTGCTCTAAGCGATCGGCGGCAACACGATTTCATCACTGCGGGTAAAGCCCGCGGTGAAGTTGCGGCATAGCTCGAGAAACTCGCGCATGGCCGAGGTCTGGTATTTCTGCTTGTGCCAGATGAAGTAGAACTGGCGCATCAAGTCCAGCTCCGGCGTTTCCACCGGCACCAGGCTGCCACGGCGGAAGGCGTCGCGAAGGGCCATGCGCGAGATGCAGCTGATGCCCAGGCCCGACTCCACGGCGCGCTTGATCGCCTCGGTGTGTTCCAGCTCCAGGCGGATGTTCAGGTTGGCGCGATGATGGCGCATGGCCTGATCGAAGGTCAGGCGCGTGCCGGAGCCCTGCTCGCGCAAGATCCAGTCCTCACGCGACAAACTCTCAACATCGGCCCGGCCCAGTTTGGCGAGCGGGTGCTGCGGCGCACAGAACACCACCAGCTCATCTTCGACCCAGGGCTGCACCTCCAGGTCCGGGTGGTTGCAGTCACCCTCGATTAGACCCAGATCAATTTCGTACTGCGCCACCTGGTGCACGATATGGGCTGTGTTCTGCACGTGCAGCTTCACCTGGCTTTCCGGGTGCACCTGCATGAAGCTGCCGATCAGCAGGGTGGCCAGGTAGTTGCCGATGGTCAGCGTGGCGCCCACCGCCAGCGAGCCGAACCCCGACTTGCCGTTGAGCAAGTCTTCTATTTCCTTGGCCTGGTCGAGCAAGGCAACCGCCTGGGGCAGCAACTGATGGCCAAGGGCGTTGAGGGCCAGGCGTTTGCCCGCGCGGTCGAACAGCTGGCAGCTCGATTGGCGCTCGAGTTCAGTGATTGAAGTACTGGCGGCCGATTGCGACAAAGCCAGCACGCTGGCGGCTCGAGAGACGCTTTGGTGCTGGGCCACGGCAACGAAGACCTGAAGCTGACGAAGTGTGAATCGCATATCTATATAACCGATAACACATATCTTGATAATTCAGTTAACAGATATTGTCGCTGCCCCTAAACTATCGCGCAACTGCGCGTCTTGCGCGCTGCGTTTTTCTTCAGGAGCCCCATAGATGAGCAACATGAACCACGAACGTGTCCTCAGTGTGCATCACTGGAACGACACCCTGTTCAGCTTCAAGTGCACCCGCGACCCGGGCCTGCGCTTCGAGAACGGTCAGTTCGTGATGATCGGCCTGCAACAGGACAATGGCCGTCCGCTCATGCGCGCCTATTCCATCGCGTCGCCGAACTGGGAAGAGCACCTGGAGTTCTTCAGCATCAAGGTGCCGGACGGCCCGCTGACCTCCCAGCTGCAGCACCTGAAGGAAGGCGACGAGATCATCATCAGCAAGAAGCCTACCGGCACGCTGGTGCTCGACGACCTGAACCCGGGCAAGCACCTCTACCTGCTGAGCACCGGCACTGGCCTGGCGCCGTTCATGAGCGTCATCCAGGACCCGGAAACCTACGAGCGTTTCGAGAAGGTGATCCTGGTACACGGCGTGCGTTACGTGAACGAAGTGGCCTACCGCGAGTTCATCACCGAGCACCTGCCGCAGAACGAGTTCTTCGGCGAGGCGGTACGTGACAAGCTGATCTACTACCCGACCGTGACCCGCGAGCCGTTCGAGAACCAGGGCCGCTTGACCGACCTGATGCGCAGCGGCAAGCTGTTCAGCGACATTGGCCTGCCACCGATCAACCCGCAGGACGACCGTGCGATGATCTGCGGCAGCCCGAGCATGCTCGATGAAACCAGCGAAGTGCTCGACAGCTTCGGCCTGAAGATTTCGCCGCGCATGCGCGAGCCAGGCGACTACCTGATCGAGCGTGCTTTCGTCGAGAAATAAGGCGATAGCAGCAATAAAAAACGCAGGCCATGGCCTGCGTTTTTTATTGCCCGGCATTCAGCGAACCTCAGCTGTCGCGTACCACTTCCAGCACCCGAATCACGTCGGCCTGCGGATACTGCCAGCGTACCTGCACATCCCAGAACTTCACCCCATACACCCGCTCAGGTGCAGGCACCTGGTAGGCCGGCCGTGGGTCCTGGGCCAGGCATTGTTCGATCAGCTCCACCAGCGGCTCGCCCAGGCGCAGTGCATGGGCCCTGGCCTGGGGCAGGGCGTCGTCATGCCATTGCACGGCAATCGCCTGTGGCGCGGCGCTGGCCATCAGGTTGGTGGCCCCGGCGATGCTGTCGGCGTAGGGCACATAGGGCTTGATGTCGAGCACCGGCGTGCCATCGAGCAGGTCGATCCCGGACAGCAGCAGCCGCCCCGGCTCCACACCCTCCAGGCGCACCACCGACTGGCCGATGCCGTTGGGCCGGTGGGTCGCGCGGGTAGCGAACACGCCCATGCTCTTGTTACCGCCCAGGCGCGGAGGGCGCACCTTCAGGCGGGGCTTTTCTTCCAGGGCCTGGTGGAACAGGAACAGCAGCCACACATGGCTGACCTGTTCGAGACCCTCCACGGCATCGCCCTGGTCGAACGGTGGCAGCAATTCCAACACCCCGCGCGCCGCTGGTGCCAGCTGTGGCTGGCGCGGGATGGCGAACTTCTCCTTGAAGCAGGAGCGCAGGATGCCGACCGGCGAAACCGTATGTTGCATGACCACCTAGCCGCGCACCCGCAGGGTCAGGCCCTTGAGGAAGTTGCGCAGCAGCTGGTCGCCGCAAGGGCGGTAGTTGTCATGGCCGACCTTGCGAAACAGCGCGCTCAGTTCAGGTTTGGACACCGGGAAGTTGACCGACTTGAGGATCACGTGCAGGTCCTCTTCCTTCAGCTCGAAGGCCACCCGCAGCTTCTTGAGAATGGTGTTGTTGGTCACCGGCAGCTCCACCGGCTGTTGTGGGCGGCTGTCGTCCTTGCCCCGGCGGTGGATCACCAACCCGTCGAGGAAGTGCGCCATGACCCGCTCGGGGCAGCGCACGAAGCCTGCCTCGTCTTCTTTCTTCAGGTAGGTGGCGAGCACCACCGGGTTAACCTCGAGGCCGGACAGCGCGATGATTTCGGCCATCTTGGCGTCGTTCACCTTGAGCATGTAGCGCAGGCTGCGCAGGACATCGTTGTGGTTCATTGCTACAGAATCCTGTTCAGAGCCGCGCCGTGGCGCGGCGTATTGCTTAGAAACGTTCGGTGCTGGCCAGGTAACGCCATTGCCCCAGGGGCAGCTTGCCCATGGGCACGCCACCCAGGCGAATGCGGCGCATGCTGCGCACTTCCAGGCGCAGGTAGGCGCACAATTCGGAAATCTGCCCCGGTTGCGGGTTTTTCAAGGCCAGGCGCAGGTGGGTTTCGTTCTGCCAGCTGGCCTTGGCCTTGGGCAGCTCCCGGTCATTGCGGGTAGCCCCGCGCGCCAGCCTTTCCAAGGCCTGGGGCGTGGTTTCGCCGCGTACTTCGATGATGTATTCCTGCTCCAGCTTGCGCAGGTCGGCCTCGATCTTGCGGGTTACCCGCCAGTCCTGGGTGAATACCTGCAAGCCGCTGGCGCCACGTTCCAGCGGCGCAACGCAGGCCAGGCGGGCGAAGTGCCCATGCAGCGGCCGCACAGCTTCGCGGTGGGCTTCGCTGAGGTTGCCCAGGTTGATGCCGGCGCGGGCCGTCTCGTTGTCGACGCCGGCTTGCTGGTTGAGCAGCAGTGTCACCGGTTCAAGGGTTTCGGCCTTGGCCCCGGGCAGCAGCTCGACGCGCTGGCCGTCCACCTTGAACTGCGGTTGTTCGACGACGATGCCATCGACCGTGACCCAGCCCCCCTCGATATACAACTCGGCCTCGCGGCGCGAGCAGCCGAGCTGCTCGATGAGGCGTTTGGACAGGCGGATGGGTTCGGACATGGAGGTCGATTCGCAAGGCAGGGAAAGACCTCCATTGTACCTGCCCGTGGCCGCCAGATGATGGGAATCTGTGTCAAATGCGCCATTTCGGAAACATTGCACGGCGTCCTACACCTAAGTCCTAAGCCTATGTAGGTATGAGCTTCATGTGCAGCAAGGGATAGGGTTGCCCCAAGCCGTCGGTTTCCGAACGGCCGATCACTTCGAAGCCTTCGTGCAGGTAGAAGCCCAATGCCTGCGGGTTCTGTTCGTTGACATCCAGGGTTTCGGCGTTCAGTTCGCGGATGGCATAGCGCAGCAGGCGCTTGCCGACGCCGCGGCCGCGGTAGGTGGGGGCGACGAACAGCATGTCGACACGGCCGTTGGCGACCCCGGCAAAGCCGCAGATGCGTTGGCGGTCCTTGCAGCAGATGAGCATCACGGCGTCCAGGTAGCTGCGCAATACATGCTCGCGCAGCAGCAGGATGTAGGCGTCGGGCAGGAAATGGTGGGTGGCGCGCACCGAGTCTTCCCACACCTGCACCAGCTCCGGGTAGTCCTTCAGGTGCGGGGTTTGCAGCGTCAGTGCCATGTGCATGCCGGTGATCCTCAGGGGCCATTGAGGAAACCATAGATGCAAAAAAAAGCCCCGCCAGTGGGCGGGGCTTGGTCACATGGGGCTGGCCTCAGACAGGCTCGGCCCACATGTCATATTCGTCGGCATCGACCACGCGACAACGCACTTTGTCGCCCGGCTTGAAGCCATGGTCGCCATCGATGAACACGCTGCCGTCGATCTCCGGCGCATCGAAGAAGCTGCGGCCCACCGAGCCCTGTTCCTCGACTTCGTCGATCAGCACTTCGATTTCCTTGCCGATGCGCAGTTGCAGGCGTGCGGCGCTGATCGCCTGCTGGTGCGCCATGAAGCGGTCCCAGCGGTCCTGCTTGACGTCGTCCGGGACTTCGTCCAGGCCCAGGTCGTTGGCCGGTGCGCCTTCCACCGGCGAGTACTGGAAGCAGCCGACGCGGTCGAGCTGGGCTTCGGTCAGCCAGTCCAGCAGGTACTGGAAGTCTTCCTCGGTCTCGCCCGGGAAGCCGACGATGAAGGTCGAACGGATCACCAACTCAGGGCACTGTTCGCGCCAGTTCTTGATGCGCGCCAGGGTGCGGTCTTCGAAGGCCGGGCGCTTCATCGACTTGAGCACTTTGGGGCTGGCGTGCTGGAACGGGATGTCCAGGTACGGCAGGATCTTGCCGGCCGCCATCAGCGGGATCACGTCGTCGACGTTCGGGTACGGGTACACGTAGTGCAGGCGCACCCAGGCACCCAGGCTGCTCAGCGCTTCGCACAGCTCGAGCATGCGGGTCTTGACCGGGCGGCCGTTCCAGAAGTCGGTCTTGTACTTGACGTCGACGCCGTAGGCGCTGGTGTCCTGGGAAATCACCAGGATTTCCTTGACGCCGGCCTTGACCAGGCGCTCGGCCTCGCTCAGCACTTCGCCGACCGGGCGGCTGACCAGCTTGCCGCGCATCGACGGGATGATGCAGAAGCTGCAGCTGTGGTTGCAGCCTTCGGAAATCTTCAGGTAGGCGTAGTGGCGCGGGGTCAGCTTGACGCCCTGCGGCGGCACCAGGTCGATCAGCGGGTTGTGGTCCTGGCGTGGCGGCACCACTTCGTGCACGGCGTTGACCACCTGCTCGTACTGCTGCGGGCCGCTGACCGACAGCACGCTTGGGTGCACATCGCGGATGTTGCCTTCCTCGACACCCATGCAGCCGGTGACGATGACCTTGCCGTTTTCCTTGATCGCTTCGCCGATCACTTCCAGCGATTCGGCCTTGGCGCTGTCGATGAAGCCGCAGGTGTTGACCACCACCACATCGGCGTCTTCGTAGGTGGGCACGACTTCATAGCCTTCCATGCGCAGTTGGGTAAGGATGCGCTCGGAATCGACCAAAGCCTTCGGGCAGCCGAGGCTGACGAATCCGACCTTAGGGGTGGCGGGAGTGGTGGACATGACTAACCTCGGTATTGAATGCAGTTCGCCCCACCGGTGGCAGGGCGAGCTTGGCGGGCGCTGTGGGCGCCTCTGATCAAAAAGTGCGCAATTCTAGCGAGCGCAAGGTCGATTGACCAGCACAAAAGCGACGAACGCTGCGCTATGCTTCGCGCCGTTGCGTCCGGGTATCGCTGATGCCCTGGCGTAGGGGTGAAATCTACCGGCCGTTGGGGCCGTTTGCGGGAGTGGTCGATGGTTCAGGCAAGCAGTCACGCCGAGGGCGGGCAGGGGGCGACACGCTCGATCAGCCTGCTGGTGGCAGCTGTTGGGGTGGTCTATGGCGATATCGGCACCAGCCCGTTGTATACCCTCAAGGAAGTGTTCACTGGCGGTTATGGCGTACCGGTCAACCATGACGGGGTGCTGGGGATCCTGTCGCTGATCCTCTGGTCGCTGCTGTGGGTGGTGTCGTTCAAGTACGTGATGTTCATCCTGCGTGCCGACAACCAGGGCGAGGGCGGCACCATGGCGCTGACCGCGCTGGCGCGGCGGGCCACTGCTGCCTACCCGCGGCTGCGTACGCTGATGGTCATCTGCGGGTTGATCGGCGCCTCTTTGTTCTACGGCGACAGCATGATCACCCCGGCGGTGTCGGTGTTGTCGGCGGTGGAGGGCATGGGCCTGGCGTTCGACGGTATCGATCACTGGGTGGTGCCGATCTCGCTGGTGGTGCTGGTGGCGCTGTTTCTGGTGCAAAAGCATGGCACGGAGAAGATCGGCAAGGCGTTCGGCCCGATCATGGTCTGCTGGTTCCTGGTGCTGGCCGCGCTGGGCGTGCATGGCATTTCGCAGAGCCCGGAAGTGCTCAAGGCATTTAACCCAGGCTGGGCCGTCAACTTCTTCGTGGTCCACCCCGGCATGGGCGTGGCCATCCTCGGCGCGGTGGTGCTGGCGCTGACCGGTGCCGAGGCGTTGTACGCCGACATGGGCCATTTCGGCCGCAAGCCGATCGCCCGCGCCTGGTTCGCCCTGGTGCTACCGGCGCTGGTGCTCAACTATTTCGGCCAGGGCGCGATCTTGCTGCAGAACCCTGACGCCGCGCGCAACCCGTTCTACCTGCTGGCACCGGGCTGGGCCCTGCTGCCGTTGGTGGGGCTGGCGACCATGGCCACGGTGATTGCCTCGCAGGCGGTGATTTCCGGGGCCTTCTCCCTGACCCGCCAGGCCATCCAGCTCGGTTACATCCCGCGCATGCAGATCCAGCACACCTCCAGCGACGAGCAGGGGCAGATCTACATCGGTGCGGTGAACTGGACGCTGATGGTCGGCGTGGTGCTGCTGGTGATCGGTTTCGAATCGTCCGGTGCGCTGGCTGCGGCCTATGGCGTGGCGGTGACCGGCACCATGCTGATGACCACCATCCTGGTTTCGGCGGTGATGCTGCTGCTGTGGAAATGGCCGCCGCTGCTCGCCGTGCCGGTGTTGGTGGGCTTTTTGCTGGTCGATGGGCTGTTCTTCGCCGCCAACGTGCCGAAGATCGTCCAGGGCGGTGCCTTCCCGGTGCTGGCAGGGGGCGTGTTGTTCCTGCTGATGAGTACCTGGAAGCGTGGCAAGCAGATTTTGGTCGAGCGTATCGATGAAGGCGGGCTGCCGCTGCCGGTGTTCATCAGCAGCATTCGCGTGCAGCCGCCGCACCGGGTCGAAGGGACCGCGGTGTTCCTGACGGCGCGGCCCGATGCCGTGCCCCATGCGCTGCTGCACAACATGCTGCACAACCAGGTGCTGCACAGCCAGGTGGTGTTGCTGACGGTGGTCAGCGAAGACCGGCCGCGGGTGCCGGAGCAGGAGCGTTTCGAGGTGGAGTCGTATGGTGACGGGTTCTTCCGCGTATTGCTGCACTTTGGCTTCATGGATGAGCCGGACGTGCCGGCGGCGCTGAAGCTGTGCCACCTGGACGAGCTGGATTTCAGCCCGATGCGTACCACCTACTTCCTGAGCCGGGAAACGGTGATTGCCTCGCGGTTGGAGGGGATGTCGCGCTGGCGGGGGAACTTGTTCGCGTTTCTGTTGAAGAACGCCAACGGCAACTTGCGCTTCTTCAACCTGCCGCTCAACCGGGTGATCGAGCTGGGGACGCAGGTCGAGATTTGAGTGAGTGCGGGGGCTGCTTTGCAGCCCTTTCGCGACACAAGGCCGCTCCTACAGGTCTATTTGTGGGAGCCGGCTTGCCGGCGATGGGGCTGCACCGCAGCCCCCATATACCTTCAGTTCTTGTCAGCGACGCTGGATTTTCCCTGGCGCGTCTCGATCTCGTCGATCAAGCGCTTGGCCAGTTGCGGGTAGTTCTCGTCAAAGTGATGCCCACCCGGCAGCTTCATGCGCTCGCCCACGGCTGTCTTGTCGGTGCAGCCGCTCTCGTCGGTCTCTTCCACGCCGTACACGCACACCACCTTGGACGCCGGCAGCTTGGCCATTTCCGGCCCGGTCGGTGCTTCCTGGCCTTCCTTGCCCAACCAGCCTTCCACCTCGATCTCGAAACTGCCGCTGCGGGCAAAGGCCAGCAGCATCACCGCGTCGATGCGTTGCTGGTCTTCGGCGGGCAGGCGGTTGTAGATCGCCGGCAGCACGTCGGCGCCGAACGAGTAGCCGGTCAGCACGAAACGCTTGGTGCCCCACTTCTGCCGGTAGTGCTGCATCAGCTCAGACAGGTCGGCGGCGCTTTGCTCGGGGGTCTTGTGCTGCCAGTAGTAACGCAGGGTGTCGATGCCCACCACCGGGTAGCCAAGCTTGGCCATCTCGCCGGCCACGTCGCGGTCCAGGTCGCGCCAGCCGCCGTCGCCGGACAGAAACAGGGTGACGGTGTCGGTGGTTTGCCCGGCCGGCACTTCCACCACCGGTATGGCCAGGGCGTTGCCGTCATGGCCGACCAGGGCCTGGGTCAGCTGCGCCTTGAGCACCTGCGGCAGGTGGATGTCGTAGTCGCTGATGCTGGTTTCGGCATTGGCCTGATCGCGCACGAAGGCGGCGCTGGCGTCATCCGGGTTGTCGTTCCAGGCAACGTTCCAGTGGCCGTGGGCCGCCGCCTTGGGCAGCGCCGCAGGGCAGCCGGGCTGTTCGATGTTGAAGTCCACCGAAATGGCCTTGGCCTTGTCGTCGGTCTGCGCGGCCAGCCAGCGCCAGGCCTGGGATGCACCTGGGCCGATACCGGCTACCAGGGTCGGCTTGTCGGACAGCTGGGTCAGCGCCTGGTCCATGGCCTGCTGCTGCTTGCTGCAGTCGCCAGGCGGCAGGATCACCTGCACCAGCTGGGCTTCACCGGCCTGGCTCAGGTCCAGCAGCTGTTTGTCGGTCAGTGCCTGGTCCTGGGGCACGCCGATGGCGACCCGGGCCTTGGCATGCACGCCGGGGGTGACGCGGGTCATGCTGGTGTCATCGAGGGTCAGTTGCTCCAGGCGTGCTTCCGGAGCCGGGCGGGTCCACACCCAGAACGCCGCGGCACCGGCCAGGGCAGCCAGCAACAGGGGTATCAGTACGTACAGCCAATAGCGTCGGATCATCAACGTTTCACCAATCCAGTCAAGCCGCCAGCGATCAGGGCGGCAGTATCAGCCAGTGCAACCAGCGGGTCGAGCCCGGCCGGCACGGCCATGTAACGGGGTTCCCAGTCCGGCTGGAACTTGTCCTTGAAGCGCCGCAGGCCCTGGAAGTTGTAAAGCTGCTCGCCACGGCGGAACACCATCGAGCCCAAGCGTTGGGTCAAAGGCGCGCCACGCCGAGGTTGCAGCCCGGAAAGCGGGACCATGCCCAGGCTGAAGCGGCCATAGTCATGGCTTTTGTAATGCAGGATCAGGCCAACCATCATGAATTCCATGGTCAGCTTGGGCGCCTCGGGATGCGCGCGCATCAGGTCGAGGCTGGCCAGTTCGTTGCCATGGGTTTCCAGCAGGTTGGCAAACGCCACCGGGCGGCCCTGGAAACGAATCAGGGCGATCCGGAAGTGCTGCAGGTACTCGGGGCTGAAGCGCCCCAGCGAGAAGCCCTTCTCGCGTACGTTCTTGCCACCGAGCCAGGCGTCGGAAATTTCCTTAAGCTCCGCCAGCGGCGCATGCCCGGGTTCGTGGATTTCCAGGCTCAGGCCGTCACGCCCGCCGCGGTTCCAGGTGTAGCGCAGGTCTTTCATCTCCTTGCCCTTGGCTTCGATGTCGAAGCGGCGCAGGTCGACGCGGGCTTCCTCGCCCAGCTTCAGCGCGGTCAGGCCGATGTCCATGTAGAACGGCAGGTTCTCCGCGCGCACCTGGTAGAACACCGGGCGGGCGTGGTGCAGGTCGCACAGGTCGCGGAACTGCCAGATCATCTCGGCACGCTCCTGGGCGGGGCCGATCGGGTCGTACAACGCCACCAGGCTACGGCCACGGCGGGCGTACATCAGGAAGGCATTGTCGCTGGGGTGGAACAGCAGGGCCTTGTCGCCGGTCAATGCCAGGCCACCGTCCGGTTGGTCGGAGGCCAGCACGATGCGGTTGGCACGCTGCAGTTCTTCGGCGTCGGGCAGGTGGATGGTCGGGCGGGCGGTGCGCAACAGCCAGGTCAGGGCGACGATCACCAGCAGGACGGCGCTGCCCATGGCTGCTCGCAAGCCGCGCGGGGCATCGGCATCCAGGGTGAACTGCCACCACAATTGATGGCTGTAGGGCACGTCCTGGTAGGCGAACAGCAGCAGCCACACCGAGGCACCGACCACGCAGGCGCTGGCCACCAGGTAGATGGGCGAGAAGGGCAGCTCCAACAGGCGGCTCGGGCGATAGAACGACCGGCGGAACAGCGCCAGCAGGGCGGCGGTGGCGGTCAGCAGCGTGGCTTCTTCCCAGTCGAAGCCCTTGAGCAGCGACAGCACTGCGCCCATCAGCAGCAGCACCGTGGTCAGCAGCCAGGCGGCCGACAGGCGTCGGCGCAGGCCCTGGGCCAGCAGCAGGCAGAGTACGCCGATCAGGCTGGCGCCGAAGTGCGAGGCGTCGATCAACCGGTGCGGCACCAAAAAGCCCATGTGCTCAAGGCGGGTATCGATCTCCGGGGTGGCACCGGAGAACAGCAGGACCACCCCGGAGAGGAACACCAGAATGGCCAGGATCGGCGCCGCCAGCCCGGACGCAGCCTTGATTGCCTGCTGGGCGAACAGCAGGCGGCGCGCCTCGTTGGCCAGCAACAGCACGCACGCTACCAGCAGCGGCAGCACCACGTAGATCAGGCGGTACAGCAGCAGAGCCGCCGCCAGGGGCGCGGCGCCGAGCTGGTCGGCGAAGGCCGCCAGCAAAATGGCCTCGAACACCCCGACGCCGCCGGGCACATGGCTCAGCACGCCGGCCGCCAGGGCCAGCAGGTAGACCAGTACGAAGGCGCCGAACGGCGGCGCTTCTGGCAGCAGCAGGTAGAGCACGGTGGCGGCGGCCGCGACGTCCAGGGCGGTAATCAGCAGCTGCAATGCAGCCAGGCGGGCGCCAGGCAGGCGCAGGGTGCGCCGGCCAAGTTGCACCAACAGGCTGTCTGCCAGCGGCTGTTCCGCCAGGCGGCGCCGGTACAAACCGATGACCAGCACCACGGTCAGCGCCAGCACCGCGGTGGCAATCGCGGCCAGCACGCTGGCGGGCAGGTGCAAGGCGGTCGAGGCGGCTGGCAAGTTGCTCAGGGTGGCGAGCGCAGCCAGCGGCGGCAGGGCACAGCCCAGCGACAGGCTGGCAAACACCGTCATGCGTGCGACTTCAGCGGCGCCCAGGCCTTGGCGGGCATACAGGCGATAGCGCACCGAGCCGCCCGACAACATCGACAGGCCGATGGCATTGCCAATGGCGAATGCGCTGAAACCGCCCAGCAGCAGCGTGCGCGCCGGCAGCTTCACGGCGGCATAGCGGCTTGCCGACCATTCATAACCCAGCAGGATCACGAAGCCGACCACCGTTGCCAAGAAGGCACCGAGCAGGGACTGGGCCGGCACGCTGAGCATGGCATCGTGCAGCGCATAGATGTCCAGCTCGCTCAACAGGTGGCGACAGGCGATCAGCGCCATGCCGAACAGCAACAGGGTCACGCCCAGCCCGATTGGCTGGCGATAGCGACTCAAGCGTTCGAGCCAGGGCAGACGTTGGGCGGCGGTGGGCAATGCGGCGGCCAGTGGAACCTGGGGTTCTGGGTTATGAGAGGTCATGGGTTACCTCGTGCGTATAGCGCGAGGTGGGGGAAAGGTGCGGCCAAGTGGAAGTCCCTTTGGAAAACGTATCCAGATATTACTCCGGCAATGTTACTTGCAGGCGTCCGGCACGGTTAAACATAGTTCATCCTGAAGGAGGTATCTCAAACCTGCGGGTTGCCGGGCGGCAAAAGGGGAGGGGGTGACGTTTTTAGCCGATGAAATGCAACAAACCCCGCGCTGCTGTTACACAGGCGGGGTTTGTTCTGACGAATATGGTTGCGGGAGCCGGATTTGAACCGACGACCTTCGGGTTATGAGCCCGACGAGCTACCAGGCTGCTCCATCCCGCGTCAGAGGGGCGCATT
>NZ_DJTF01000019.1:0-1761 GCF_002438125.1 Pseudomonas sp. UBA6315 | reverse complement strand
AGGCAAAGAAAAAGGCCACTGCGTTAACAGTGGCCTTTTCTCGAATCTGGTTGCGGGAGCCGGATTTGAACCGACGACCTTCGGGTTATGAGCCCGACGAGCTACCAGGCTGCTCCATCCCGCGCCTGTGGAATCGAATTCTACAGCTTCTCAGCCTGCCGTCAAGCGTTAGTTGTTGATTTACTTGAAATTAACACCAGCGACTTAATTTCGGACAAAAGAAAAAGGCCACTGCGTTAACAGTGGCCTTTTCTCGAATCTGGTTGCGGGAGCCGGATTTGAACCGACGACCTTCGGGTTATGAGCCCGACGAGCTACCAGGCTGCTCCATCCCGCGCCTGTGAGATCGAATTCTACGGAATTACTTCCCTATGTCAAGCTTTTACTTCAAAAAAACCTTTTTCGTTCAAACCCTTAGCGCTTGAATAGGGCCCGCAGCGCAGCTGTGGCGGGCCTTTCAGGCCGATTATCGAGCCGGGCTGGGAGCCATGGGGCAGCATGCGCTACTATCTGTATGAATTTACAGTACTGACGGTCGTCCATGTCTTTGCGCAAGATCATCCATATCGACTGCGATTGCTTCTACGCCGCCATCGAGATGCGTGACGACCCGCGCCTGGCAGGGCGGCCGATGGCGGTGGGCGGTTCGCCCGACCACCGTGGGGTGATTGCCACGTGCAACTATGAAGCCCGTGCCTATGGCGTGCGTTCGGCCATGTCGTCGCGCCATGCGCTCAAGCTGTGCCCTGACTTGTTGATCGTCAAACCGCGTTTCGAGGCCTACCGCGAAGCCTCACGCGAGATCCACGCGATTTTCCGTGACTACACCGAACTGATCGAGCCGTTGTCGCTGGATGAAGCCTACCTGGATGTCAGTGACAGCCAATGGTTCGCCGGGAGCGCCACGCGCATCGCCGAAGACATCCGCCGGCGCGTTGCCCGCACCCTGCATATCACCGTGTCGGCAGGCGTGGCGCCGAACAAGTTTCTGGCCAAGGTCGCCAGTGACTGGCGCAAGCCCAATGGGCTTTTCGTGATTACCCCCGACCAGGTCGAGGCCTTTGTCGCTGCTTTGCCGGTCGCCAGGCTGCATGGGGTGGGCAAGGTCACGGCAGACAAGCTGGCGCGCCTGGGGATCGTTACCTGCCAGGATTTGCGCGAATGGCCCCGGCTGAACCTGGTGCGCGAGTTCGGCAGTTTCGGCGAGCGGTTGTGGGGGCTGGCGCGAGGCATCGACGAGCGCGCGGTGCACAATGACAGCCGGCGCCAATCGGTGAGCGTGGAGAACACCTACGACACCGACCTGCCGGACCTGGCCAGTTGCCTTGAGCGCCTGCCAGAGCTGCTCGACAGCCTGAACGAGCGGATTGCGCGCATGGACAGCAGCTACCGGCCAGAAAAACCCTTCGTGAAAGTGAAGTTCCATGACTTCAGCCAGACCACCCTGGAGCAAGCGGGGGCAGGGCGCGACCTGGAAAGCTATCGGCAATTGCTGCGCCAGGCCTTCGCGCGGGGTGGCAAGCCGGTGCGGTTGCTGGGGGTGGGGGTCAGGTTGCGGGACTTGCGCGGTGCGCACGAGCAACTGGAGTTGTTCGCGGATAAATGAAAAGGGCTGCATGAAGCAGCCCTTGTTCAATCATCTATTGCACGCCGGGGTCGGCTACCAGTCGCCCGGTAGCTTTGGTCAGTGCCTGCAGAAACTCCTTCTGCAGCTCCGGGTCGTTGCGGGTCAGCTCGACCAGGCTCTGCTCCATCTCGCTG
>NZ_DJTF01000184.1:0-19579 GCF_002438125.1 Pseudomonas sp. UBA6315 | reverse complement strand
CCGCTCGGCCTCCTGAAGTCGCGATCTGTGTCGCCTGGACTTGCGCGCACGAAAAGCAAAAGCAACGGCAAAAGCGAAAGCAACGGCAAAAGCGAAAGCAACAGCAAAAGCGAAAGCAACGGCAAGAGCAACGGCGAGAGCAGGGGATGGGTTAGTGAGGATGGACTGTAAGTGCCACCAATCGAATCACCACCGGCCGGACCATCAGTACGCAGATGAATGCCACCGGCATAGCAAGTTGGTAAGCCTTGAGCACGTTATTCAAATACTGCGCATCCACGCCCGCATTGGCAGCGGTAATCACGAAGCACATCAACAACGCCATGATCGACGACATATACAACGCAAACACGTAGGGCGTGGCGCTAGGGCGCAATTTGCGCCGGCTGCGCGGCTGGGACAGGTCGCTCATGCAAACTCCTGGAAAATGGCTGGAAGCGCAGGTTATCAAGCCAGCAGTCGACATCTGTAGACCGGTAACGGTGAGTTCTTTATAAAGAGATTCTTACGAATCCCAAGGCTCGCCATGGACCTGCTCAACACCATCCGCAGCTTCATCAAGGTCGTCGAAGCCGGCAGCATTGCCGCCGGCGCCCGCACCCTCGGCCTCAGCCCGGCCGCGGTCAGCCAGAACCTCGCACGGCTCGAAAGCCACCTGCAGGTACGCCTGCTCAGCCGCACCACCCGCAGCATGGCCCTCACGCCGGCCGGCGCGCAGTACTACGAACGCGTCCGGCATATCGAACGCGACCTGCTGCAGGCCGAGCAAGCCATCACCACGCCCGACAGCGAACCCCAGGGGCGCCTGTGCATTGCCTCCACCTCCGCGTTTGGCCGCCATGTGCTCGCTCCGTTGATCCCAGCCTTCAGCGCCCGCTACCCCTTGCTTTCGATAGAGTTGGTAACGACTGACCGACGCGTCAACCACGCCCGCGAAGACGTCGACATCAGTCTGCGCATCACCCCGCAGCTGGAAGACCATCTGCTTGCACGGCACATCGCCCGCGTCCCGTTCATCTGCTGCGCATCCCCAGGCTACCTGGCGCAGGCGGGCCTGCCAGCCACACCAGAGGCGCTGCGTGAGCACCGCTGCCTGGTGTTCCGCTACCCGGTGGACGGCCGCTTCCTGCGCTGGGGCTTCATGCGCGACGGCCTGCGCTTCGATGCGCAGTTCGGTGCGGTGCTGATCAGCGACGACATCGACGCCCTGACCCAAATGGCGCTCAACGATGGTGGCATCACTCGGCTTGCCGAATTCGTGGTCCGGCCACATCTGGCCACCGGCGCACTGGTGCCGCTGTTCGAGTACAGCGAGCAGGGGCAGGCCTACGCCCAGACCGAGCCGATGGATATCTACCTGTGCCTGGCAGACCGTTTTGCCCTGACGCCCAAGACGCGCGCCTTCATGGATTACCTGCACGAAGCATTGGGCGAAACCTGGCAGGTGCAGGCATGAAAAAACCGCCACGAGGGCGGTTTTTCATACAGCAGGTACGAATCAGAAACGGTAGGTGAGGGAAGCACCGATACCGTGAGCGCTGTTTTCGTACTTGGCCTGGTAACGGCCCTTGGTCGGGCTGGCCAGGTTGACCTTGGTGTCCTCTTCCCACAGGTAGGAATAGGCCACGTCGATGGTCATGTCGTCGGTTGGGCTGTAGCCGGCACCGAAGCTGACTGCCTTGCGATCACCCGTAGGGATGCGCGGCGAACGGTCGTGGTTGTTGGTCGGCGACTGGTCGACGGAGAAGCCGGTACGCAGTACCCACTCCTTGTTGACCTTGTAGGACGCGCCAATGGCGTGTGCCCAGGTGTCATGCCAGTTCTGCTCTTCGGTGATGGTGCCGAACTGGCCCACCAGCGGAGCGGGTACATCGTTGTTGACGGTGATGTCCTTCAGGCGGCTCCAACGCGTCCAGGTGCTGCCTGCGTACAGGGTCCACTGGTCATCCAGCTCGTGGGTAACCGAGAAGTCCACCGACTCCGGGGTCTTGATCTTCAGCGTGGCGTCGAACTTGCTGCCGCTGAACGGCCCGATCAGGGCGTTGTTGACCTTGGTGTTGCCTTCGAGCTTGTAGTCGACCATCGAGTGGTAGGTCATGCCGACGCGGGTACGGTCGGTGGCCTGAACCAGGATACCGATGTTGTAGCCCACGGCAGTGTCGTCGCCCTTGATCTTCACTTCGCCATCATTGAAGCCAGGAGAACGCGGGTTGATGGTGTTCGACCCCAGCTCGCCCTTGATCTTGTTGATGGTCGGGCCGAAACCGATCGACACCTTGTCGTTGAAGGCGTAGCTGACGGTTGGCTGGAAGGTGATGACCTCGACGTGGCTCTTCTTGCCCCAGTAGCGTGCGGCGTCGCCGCTGCCGTAGTCAGTGACCAGGCCGAAGGGCACGTAGACGCCGAAACCGACGCTCCAGTGCTCATCGATCGGCTTGACGTAGTAGCCCATCGGTACCCCCACCGTTGGCACCATGTCACCGTCGGTTTCACCCGGCAGTGGGCTGCTGCCCGGGCCCGAAATATCGGTCTTGGCGATAATGGCTGCGCCCCCCACGGTCACTTCCTGGCGCTTCAGGCGAGACATGCCGGCAGGGTTGCCATACACCGTGCTGGCATCATCGGCAGCGGAAGAACGACCCGCGAAACCTGTCCCCATGCCGCTGATGCTCTGTTCGTTGAGGGCAAAGCCGGCAGCGAACAGTTGGCTGGAAGCGAGAGCAACGGCAACGCCGAGGGAGGTTTTGAGCATTACTTTTTTCATTATTAGAAACTCCTTGGGATCTCCGGGGCGAAAAGCTACCAACAAATCACGCTCTGCGCTATAGCCTGTATCACAGGAGATAGAGCGGTTTTGTAGGACAATCCGACCAAAATTCCTTTTTTTCCGGTAATACTGTAGGACAGTTCTCAAGATACCTCTGGCAATTTCTGAGCAATGCACAGTTGCCAGGCTTGGGTGAAGTCGCGCAGGCGACCCTGAGGGTGAAAAATCTGACGCCAGATGCGCGCCTGGCCCAACAGGTCGTCGGCGTCAGGCAACTCGGTCGCCTGGGCTTCGATGAGCATCCAGGCAATGGCGGTGGCGTAGCGCAAATTGACCGCGAGTTCCAGGTGCGGGCCGCCCAGGAAGGCGTGCTGGCTCGCCAGGCCGCGGACCAGGCTGGCAAGTTCCGGGTCACGCGCGAGGAAGTCGTCCCACACTGCCTGATGCCGGCTTTCGCCAATGCGATAGAGGCCATGCCCTCGGCGGTCGTGCAGCGCCGAGCCGAGCGCCGACTGGCTGGCCGCAATCCCCAATAGCAGGGCTTCGGCACTGGCGCAATGACGATTCAGGTAGACCAGGGTCGGTCGGATCACATACTGACACAATTCATTCGCCGCGATACCCATGATGCCCTCGAGCAGTAAGGGGCCGACGGGCGCTGGAGCTTGGCAGCTGGTGAATGATCAGGCCCGCCGGAAGCGGATCGGACCGCTCGAGTTGAAGTGTAGTGTGATAAGCGTGATGTAAAGAGCTGTTTTTAAATCGATTGCTGCCTGAGGTCGGAAGCCATATGCCTTGCGGCAATTAGGCCAAGAACCATCAGGCAGCTCGCCGAGGCCGGCATTCAATGGCTGAATGCCCTGGCATTCACCGCTCACGCGGTGAGCGACTGGCGCGTCCTGGCGATCACCGCCTGCAGCGGTTCCGAGCGGGTGTACTGCTCGGGATACAGGCGTTCGGTGTGGCAGGCGACGCCGTGTTCGTCCACCAGGGTGAAGCTGAAGTTGCCCTTGCGTGGGGCAGTGATAAGGCACTTCAACGGCGAGAAGGCCTGGGAGAGGGTGCCAATGGCAGCCTGAATCTGATGATGGGTATGCATATTGTTGGAGGTTCCTGCTTTAAACACGGGGGATATGATCCGTGCATGATAGAAACGTTCCAGTGACGCCTTTATTAAGGGACGAACGAACCTGACTGGAACAAAGCAGCCAGAGAGAGCGCAATCAAATGTGGGCGCTTGGGCTGACTGGTAGGTACTTCAGAGGGCAGGCAGCATCCCGGGGCCAAGGTTCTAGGCCGGTCGGTATGGAATCCTGATCAATCTGTCACGTGATTCGTGCTTGAACAGCGCGTTGGCTGGCGAGTGAATCATCGAAAGGGCCGGTCCTGGTTTCAGCAGTTGCTCTTGGGGGGAGCAGGTCTGCAAGGACGCTTCTGGCCAGAATTGACTTTCAGCTTGGTACTAACGAGGCGCACCTTACCGGAACGCGTGGGGCTTTGCAAGCCTTTGCACGTTTCTTCAGGCGAGCCGCGCAGTATGGCGTGTCTTTGCCCACGTGGGAAGAGGGGCAAGTGGCCTCCAAATGGCCCGATGTACCGATTTCGTGCATCCGAATGCAGGTTTTTGGTGCACTTGTGCACATTCGAGGCGTGACTTGTAACAGCCCGGCAACAGCGCCCGATACGCTCGCCAATGACTTGACTGGCACCTTAAGTCAATGAAAAAAAACACTAATTTTTACTGGTGAAAAAATCGTCAGTTTGACTGCAAGCCCCATTTCATAGGGGTTTGCAGGGTCCTTAGGGAGGTTGTCCACCGAGTTATCCACAGGAACTGTGGATTGTCCCGAGCGCTTGCTCTAGGACGGGCGTGCTAGCAAATCGGAGAACTGTCCGACAATCGACAGGCACCTGCCGACTGCCCGGTCACCTGTTTGAAAACGTCAAGAAAAGATCAGTGAAATTTTTTTTCAATCCTCCAGAAATCGACAGGCCATGCCGTGCAAAAAAGGGTAGAGTGGCGCGCCTTTCGAGTTGCCCTGTCTGTTGCTCATGAAGTTTCGCGGTAAACACCTCGCCAGCCCCGCCGTTTCGACGTCTGCCCCCACGCCCAAACGCTTTTCATTGAAAGTGGCCCTGTGGCTGCTCGACAGCCCGCGCCTGGGCGACAAGCGCCAGGTCAAGCACCTGGCCGGGCGCCTGCTCAAGCAGCCGGCGCGCCAAGGCGTGGTCGAAGCCCAGAGCCGCCTGGGGCAGATGCTCTGCCGCGAGTGCGGCAATGCCCGGGACCGGCGCATCGGCCATGACCTGCTGCGCCAGGCGGCGCGTGCCGGGGACCGGCGGGCACAGTTGGAATACGCTCGCCTGTGCCAGGCCAGCGAGCCGGAGCAGGCGTCGGACCAGGCAGGCTGATAAGCTGCAGGCAATTTGCAACAGACCGTCGGGGTAAGCATGGCAGTGGATCTGACCAGCATTCTGCTGGGCTTGGTGGCAGGCGCCTTGCCGTGCCTGGGGTGGCTCATGCACGTGCAGCGTCGCCAGGGCGCCCGGCAGGGCGAGCAGGCCCTGCTCCAAGAGCGTCTCACTGGCGCCCTGCTGGCCCAGGCGGGCCTGCAGGCGCAGCTGGAGGCCAGCCGTGACGAGGTCAGCGACCTGAGCGAGGCCAACACCGTCAAGCAGACCCAGCTCGCCGCCCAGGGCCGTGAGCTGGAACTGCTGCAGGTCGACCGTGACAACGCCCGTGACGCCGCCCACGCCTGGCACCTGGAGCGCGCCAGCCGCGAAGCCGAATTGCGCCGCCTGGAGGCCCAATGCGCGCGCCTGGAAGCCGAACTGCGCGAGCAGCAGGACAGCCACCAGCAGCGCCTGGAAGACCTGCAGGAAGCCCGCGACACCCTGCGTGCGCAATTCGCCGACCTGGCCACGAAAATCTTCGACGAGCGCGAGCAGCGCTTCGCCCAGACCAGCCAGCAGCACCTGGGCCAGTTGCTCGACCCGCTCAAGGAACGCATCCAGGCCTTCGAAAAGCGCGTCGAGGAGAGCTACCAGCAAGAGGCCCGCGAGCGTTTCTCCCTGGGCAAGGAGCTCGAACGCCTGCAGCAACTGAACCTGCGCCTGTCCGACGAAGCCACCAACCTTACCCAGGCGCTCAAGGGCCAGAAGACCCAAGGCAACTGGGGCGAGCTGATCCTCGAACGGGTGCTGGAGCATGCCGGGCTCGAGAAGGGCCGCGAGTACCAGACCCAGGTCAGCCTCAAGAGCGCCGACGGCGAGCGCTTCCAGCCCGACGTGCTGATCATGCTGCCCGGCGACAGGCAGGTGGTGGTTGATGCCAAGGTCAGCCTCACCGCCTATCAGCAGTACGTCAGCGGCAACGATGAAAGCGCCCTGAAGCAGCACGTGCAGTCGCTGCGCAGCCACGTCAAAGGCCTGTCGAGCAAGGACTACAACCGCCTCGAAGGGCTCCACAGCCTGGACTTCGTGCTGCTGTTCGTGCCCATCGAGGCGGCGTTTTCAGCCGCCTTGCAAGCCGAGCCGAACCTGTTCCAGGAGGCCTTCGACCGGCAGATCGTGATCGTCAGCCCGACCACCTTGCTGGCCACCTTGCGGGTGATCGACAGCCTGTGGAAGCAGGAACGCCAGGGCCAGAACGCCCGCGAGATCGCCGAGCGCGCCGGTTGGCTGTACGACAAGTTCGTGCTGTTCATCCAGGATTTGGACGAGCTGGGCGCGCGCCTGCAGCAGGTCGACAAGGCCTACGCCGCGGCGCGCAACAAGCTGTGCGAAGGGCGCGGCAACCTGGTCAGCCGCAGCGAGCAGCTCAAGCTGCTTGGCGCCCGGGCCAGCAAGAGCCTGCCGGCCGACTTGCTGGAGCGGGCCTTGTCCGACGATGCCCCGGCCGATGCCGCGCTTACTGCACCAGGCTCAGATGGCGATTGAGCAGGGCACGCAGGGCCGCCGGCTTGACCGGCTTGGCCAGGTAGTCCAGGCCTGCGGCATGCACCGTGGCCAGGGTTTCCTTGCTGCCATCGGCACTGATCACCACCCCCGGCACCGGCTCGCCCAGGCGCGTGCGTAGCCAGCCCATCAGCCCGGTACCGGTCTCGCCGTCATCCAGGTGGTAGTCCACCAGCGCCAGGTGCGGGCGCATGCCCTTGGCCAGCAGTGCCTCGCATTCGGCGCGATTGCGCGCGGTCCATACCTGGCAACCCCAGCGGCTGAGCAGGCTGTTCATGCCAATCAGGATGCTGTCTTCGTTGTCCACGCACAGCACCTGCAGGCCGGCCAGCGGCTGGCTGGCCTGTTCCACGGGCGCCGCAGGCGCTGCCGCGGCCTGGCGGGCGATCGGCACATTGACGCGAAACACCGTGCCCTTGCCCGGCCATGAACGCACTTCGAGGCGGTGGCCGAGCACCCGGCACAGGCCGTCGGCGATCGCCAGGCCCAGGCCCAGGCCTTTTTCGGCGCGGGTCTGGTGGCTGTCCAGGCGCTTGAACTCCTGGAAAATCACCTGCAGCTTGTCGTCGGCGATGCCCGGGCCACGGTCCCACACCTCCAGCCACAGGTGTTCGCCCTGGCGGCGAACGCCCAGCAGAATCGGGCTCTTGCCGTAGCGCAGGGCGTTGGTGAGGAAGTTCTGCAGCACCCGGCGCAGCAGTTTCATGTCGCTGTCGATGCGCAGCTGGCTGCCGCGCAGGCGGAATTCCAGGCCCTTTTCCGCTGCCAGCACCTTGAACTCGGCGCCCAGGGTGTCGAACAGCTCATTGAGCGCGAACGGCTTGGCGTCCGGGGTGATCTTGCCGTTCTCCAGGCGCGAGATGTCCAGCAGGTCGCTGATCAGTTCTTCGGCCGAGCGCAGCGAGCTGTCCATGTGCTGGACCAGTTGCTGGGCCTCCTCGTTCATGCCTTCGGCCTGCTGCGACAAGGCGGCGGAGAACAGCCGTGCGGCATTGAGCGGTTGCATCAGGTCGTGGCTGACGGCCGCCAGGAAGCGGGTCTTGGACTTGCTGACCGCCTCGGCCTGGCTCTTGGCCTCCGACAGCGCCTGGTTCAGTTGCGACAGTTCGTGGGTACGCTCAGCCACGCGCTGCTCCAGCCCTTCGTTGGAGTCACGCAGGGCTTGCTCCGCCTCGCGGAACGGGGTGATGTCGGTGAAGCTCATGACGAAGCCGCCGCCGGGCATCGGGTTGCCGATCAGCTCGATCACCCGGCCATTGGGGAACAGCCGCTCGGAAGAATGGGCGCGGCCCTGGCGCATCCAGTGCAGCCGGCGCGCCACGTGCACCTGGGCCTCGCCCGGGCCGCACAGGCCGCGTTCGGCGTTATAGCGGATGATGTCGGCGATCGGCCGGCCGACGCTGATCAGCCCGTCGGGGTAGTTGAACAGCTCCAGGTAGCGGCGGTTCCAGGCCACCAGGTGCAGGTTCTGGTCGACCACGCTGATGCCCTGGTTGATGTTCTCGATGGCCCCTTGCAGCAGCGCGCGGTTGAACTGCAGCACCTCGCTGGCTTCATCGGCGATGCGCACCACGTCTTCGAGCTGCATGTCGCGGCCCTCGATGGCGGCCTTGACCACGGCGCGGGTCGAGGAGGTGCCGAGCACACCGGCCAGCAGCCGCTCGGTGTGCTCGATCCAGTCGCCGTCGGCGTTCTGGTTGGGGTTGAAGCCCTTGCCCTGGCGGTAGGCGAAGCGGATGAAGCTCTGCCGGGCACGTTCTTCGCCGACGAAGCGCGAGGCCAGGGTCAGCAGGTCGTCGATCTGCACCGCCAGCAGCGGCTTGCTGCTGGGGCGGGCGCTGGTCTGCTGGCCGATGAAGCGCCCGGCCTGCCAGTGCTCGGAGACGCGGGTGCGCGAGAGCATCGACACCCAGGCGAACAGGGTGAAGTTGCCGGCCAGCGACAGCACCACGCCTTGGGTCAGCGGGGTGATCGGCAGGTTCAGCGGGTTGCCGTGCAGCCACGAAAGGCCCGGGAACAGCTCCAGCGGCCAGCCCAGGCTGTGGGCGGTAATGGGCAATACCAGGGTGTAGAACCAGAGGAAGATGCCCGCCGCCAGGCCGGCGAACACGCCGCGGCGGTTGGCCTGCTTCCAGTACAGCGCGCCGAGCATGGCCGGGGTCAGCTGGGTGACCGCGGCGAAGGCGATCTGGCCGATGGTCGCAAGGCTTGCGGTGGAGCCGAGCAGGCGATAGCTGACATAGGCCAGCAGCAGGATGACCACGATGGTCACCCGGCGTACCGACAGCATCCAGTGGCGGAATGCCTCGAACGGCCGCTCGGCGTTGTTGCGGCGCAGCAGCCAGGGCAGCAGCATGTCGTTGGAAACCATGGTCGACAGCGCCACGGCCTCGACGATGACCATGCCGGTGGCGGCCGAGGCGCCGCCGATGAAGGCCAGCAGCGCCAGGCTCGGGTGCGCCTCGGCCAGTGGCAGGCTAATCACGAACGAGTCGGAAATCACCGTGCCTGGCAGCAGCATCTGCCCCGCCAGGGCAATCGGCACCACGAACAGCGCGGCCAGCGCCAGGTACATCGGGAACACCCAGCGCGCCAGGCGCATGTCCTGCGGCTCGATGTTCTCCACCACGGTCACGTGGAATTGGCGCGGCAGGCAGATGATCGCCATCATCGCCACGGCGGTCTGCACCACCATCGACGGCCAGTTGATGGTTTCCTGCCAGTAGCTCTCCAGGTGTATCGACTGGCGTGCCTGGGTGAACAGGTCGTCAAAGCCGTCGTACAGGTTGAACACCACGAACACGCCGACGGCGAGGAAGGCCAGCAGCTTGATCATCGATTCGAAGGCGATCGCCAGGACCATGCCGCGGTGGTGTTCGGTGACGTCCAGGCTGCGCGTGCCGAAGACGATGGCGAACAGCGCCAGCACCAGCGACACCACCAGCGCGGTGTCCTGCACGCGGGTGCCGGTGGCGTCGGCATTGGCGCCGATCAGCAGGTTGACGCCGAGCACGATGCCCTTGAGCTGCAAGGCGATGTAGGGCAGCACGCCAACCAGGCAGATCAGCGCCACCACCACCGCCAGGGTCTGCGACTTGCCGTAGCGCGCGGCAATGAAGTCGGCGATCGAGGTGATGTTCTGCTGCTTGCTGATCAGCACCATCTTCTGCAGCACCCAGGGCGCGAAGATCAGCAGCAGGATAGGCCCCAGGTAGATCGGCAAAAACGCCCACAGCTGTTCGGCGGCCTGGCCGACCGCGCCGAAGAAGGTCCAGCTGGTGCAGTACACCGCCAGCGACAGGCTGTACACCCACGCACGCAGGCGCGGCGGCAACGGTGTGCTGCGGCGGTCGCCGTAGAAGGCGATGGCGAACATGATGGCCATATAGGCCAGGGCGACCACGGCGATCAGCCCGCTGGACAACGACATGAAAACTCCGGAGCAAAAAAAGGTAACGCGGTCCCGATCAGTCAGTCTGGCACGCGGGCGCCGGTTCGTCAGCGCCGACGATGGTTGTAGGCGCGGCTTCAGCCAGCGCAGGCTACATCAATTGCGTCGCGTACCCAGCCAATAGAACACCCCCGCCAGCAGCACCGACATCACCAATAGATAGAAGATCACCCCCGGCCACCACAGCCCCAGGGCAAACCCGACCATCACCGGCCCCAGCGCCGCCCCCAGGTTGGACAAGTTCTGCGCCCCGTAATACACCCCGCGCAGATGCTCCGGGGCAATCAGGTCGATGAACATGTACTCGGCAGGAATCACGATGATCTCGCCCAGGGTGAACACCAGCATCGCCAGGCACCAGGCCAGCACCGACCCCGCCAGCGCAAAACCCAGCAGCCCGGCGATGAACAAGGCCATGCCGGCCATCAGCCAAGGCATCAGGCGCTGGCGGCTGATGCGCCTGCCGATCAGGTACTGCAGGGCGATCACCGTCACGGCATTGGTGGTTACCAGGTAACCCACCAGGCGCGCCGCCTCGCTGGCGCTGGTGGTTACCACAAGGTACTGCGACAGGTAGGCGGTGAACTGCCCGAACACCACGGCACTGAGCACGCCGCCGAGGGTGAAGCACACCAGCCGCCGATCGCCTGCCAGGCCTAGCGCCACCTGGGCGAAGCCGGCGCCGGCCTGTGCGGGCGGGGCCTGCAGCCCGCGATCACCCAGGCGCCAGTAGGCCAGGCACATGCCCAGGCCGATCAGCGCGGAGGCGATGAAAGGCAGGTGCTCGTCCATCTCCAGCATGGCAACCCCCAGCAGCGGGCCGACGGCATAGCCGACGTTGCTCAGGGTGTACTTGATGGCGAACACCTCGGCGCGCCGCTCCACCGGCAGCAACGCGCAGAAGCCAGCCTTGGCGGCGATGTCGACCACGGCCAGGGTCAGGTTGATCAGCACCAGGCAGAGGAAGAACAGCAGCGCCGAGCGGCTGGCGATGGCGGCGGCGAAGGCCAGGGCGAACAACAGCGTGCTGGCGCTGATCAGGCTGTGGTTGTGCAGGGTGTCGACCAGGTGCCCGCCATACAGGCTCAGCAGCGAGGCAACGATCAGGGCGCCGCCGATCAGCAGGCCGATGTGGCCGACCGAGAGCTGGAAGGTGTCGGCCAGGTAGACCACCAGGTAGGGCAGGGTGAGCGCGCGGGCCAGGGTCAGGATGAAGGTGGTGGCCAGCAGCAGGCGTACCGCTGCGGGGTAGTGCTTGAGGGCGGCGAGCATTGCCACATCCTTGTTGTGGGAGGTTGCCGATGCTGAGCATAAGACATGGGCGGCTGCTGCGCAGCCTATCGCCGGCAAGCCGGCTCCCACAGGTGCTCCAGTACTTCAAAGGCTGTGGCCTGGCTGTGGGAGCCGGCTTGCCGGCGATGGGCGCGCCACGAAATCGGCGACCAGCGGAGGATTGACACCCCGCCACCCACGGGGAATACTCTCGGAAAAATTCATATATATGTTTAGATAACGAGACGAGAGCGAGACCCATGCACCCATTGTCCGGTGATGCTCGACTGCCCCGCTACCAACAGCTGCGCGACCACCTGGTCGAGCAGATTGCCAACAACCGCTGGCGCCCAGGCGAGGCGATCCCGACCGAGGCCGCGCTGGCTAGCGAATTCGACATGTCGGTCGGCACCGTGCGCAAGGCGGTCGACGTGCTGGTCGCCGAAGGCGTGCTGGAGCGCCAGCAGGGCCGTGGCACCTTCATACGCCGCCCGCAGTTCCAGTCTTCGCTGTTCCGTTTCTTCCGCTTCGAGTCCGCCAATGGCGAACGGGTGATGCCGCAAAGCCGCATCCTCTCCATCGACCCCGTACCGGCGCCCTCTGCGGTAGCCCAGGCCCTGGGGCTGGCCGCCGAGGCCGAAGTCATCCGCATCGTCCGTACCCGTCTGCTCGGCGCACAACCGGTGCTGGCCGAGGAGATCTGGCTGCCGCGCCAGACCTTCCAGCCGTTGCTGGAGGTAGAGCTGCAGAGCAAGGGCCCGCTGCTGTATCCGATCTACGAGGAGCTGTGCGGCCAGGTGGTCGCCTACGCCGAAGAGACCCTGACCGCCGAAGCGGTCGACGCGGTGCATGGCCGCCTGTTGCAACTGCCGGCCGACAGCCCGGTGGTGGTGATCGAGCGCCTGGCCCGTGACTACGCCGGCAAACCACTGGAATGGCGCCGCTCGCGCGGCCATGCGCAGCACTTCCGCTACCGCATCGACATTCGCTGAACCGCCGGCTTCGCCCTGTTTACCCGTCTGCGCCGTCCTGCCACGGCGCGGTGGCTTCGCCTGCCCGGTCGCCAGCGTGCCCAGAGCTTCGGCGCGCCCGGCCGTAACACCCACAATTAGAAGGATAACAATCATGTTCAGCTGGTATCGCCAGATCACTTCACGGGAACGCAAGACGTTCTGGGCCTGTTTCGGCGGCTGGTCGCTCGATGCGCTGGAAGTGCAGATGTTCGGCCTGGCCATCCCGGCGCTGATTGCCGCGTTCTCGCTGACCAAGGCCGATGCCGGCCTGATCAGCGGCCTGACCCTGGTCACGTCGGCCATCGGCGGCTGGCTCGGCGGCGCCCTGTCGGACCGATACGGGCGTGTGCGTACCCTGCAGTGGATGATCCTCTGGTTCTCCTTCTTCACCTTCCTCTCGGCGTTCGTCACCGGCTTCTACCCGCTGCTGTTCGTCAAGGCCATGCAAGGCTTCGGCATCGGTGGTGAATGGGCCGCAGGCGCGGTGCTGATGGCCGAGACCATCAACCCGAAATACCGCGGCAAGGTCATGGGCACGGTGCAGAGCGCCTGGGCCGTGGGTTGGGGCCTGGCGGTCGGGCTGTTCACGCTGATCTATTCGCTGGTGCCGGCGGACTACGCCTGGCGGGTGATGTTCTTCGTCGGCCTGCTGCCGTCGCTTTTGATCATCTGGGTGCGGCGCAACGTGCCGGAGCCCGACAGCTTCCAGCGCCGGCAGCAGGAAAAGGCCATCCCCGGCAGCTTCTTCAAGTCCATGGCCGGTATTTTCCGCCCCGAACTGTTGCGTGTGACCCTGCTCGGCGGCCTGCTGGGCCTGGGTGCCCACGGCGGTTACCACGCGGTGATGACCTGGCTGCCGACCTTCCTCAAGACCGAGCGCAACCTCTCGGTGCTGAACTCCGGTGGCTACCTTGCGGTGATCATCTTCGCCTTCTGGTGCGGCTGTGTGATCAGCGGCCTGCTGATCGACCGCATCGGCCGGCGCAAGAACATCCTGCTGTTCGCCCTGTGCTGCGTGCTGACCGTGCAGGCTTATGTGTTCTTCCCGCTGACCAACACGCAGATGCTGTTCCTCGGCTTCCCGCTGGGCTTTTTTGCCGCCGGCATCCCGGCCAGCCTCGGTTCGTTCTTCAACGAGCTGTACCCGGCCGACGTGCGCGGGGCAGGGGTCGGCTTCTGCTACAACTTCGGCCGCGTACTGTCGGCGGTGTTCCCGTTCCTGGTCGGGCACATGAGCGAATCCATGTCGCTGGGCAGCGCGATCGGCATCGACGCCGGCATCGCCTACGGCGTTGCCATGCTCGCCGCACTGTGCCTGCCGGAAACCCGCGGCCGCACCCTCGAAGCCACGCCGGCGCCGACCGTGGCCTGCGCTGCAGCCAAGTAACCTGGACCTTGTTTCGATTGAACATCATGCCCGACGCCACCGCTTCACCGATCACCGCCATCGACAGCCATGCCCACGTGTTCAGCCGCGGCTTGAACCTGGCCAGCGGGCGCCGTTACGCGCCAAGCTACGACGCACCGCTGGGCGACTACCTGGCCCAGCTGCAGGGCCACGGTTTCAGCCATGGCGTGCTGGTGCAGCCGAGTTTCCTGGGCACCGACAACCGCTACCTGCTCAGCGCCCTGCAGACCGCGCCGGGGCAATTGCGCGGGGTGGTGATGCTCGAGCAGGGCGTCGGCCGTGAGGCCCTGGACGACATGGCCCGCCTGGGGGTCAAGGGTGTACGCCTGAACCTCATGGGCCAAGCCCTGCCTGACCTCACCGCTGCCCAGTGGCGGCCGATGCTGGAGCGCATCGGCGAGCAGGGCTGGCACCTGGAGCTGCACCGCCAGGTGGCGGACATTCCAACCCTGGTGCGGGCGTTGGAGCCTTATGGCCTGGACCTTGTGATCGACCATTTCGGCCGGCCCGATGCTCGCCTTGGCCTGGGGCAGCCAGGGTTTGCCGAGTTGCTGACCCTCGGCGGCAAGGGCAAGGTCTGGGTGAAGGTGTCCGGCATCTATCGGCTGGAAGGCACTGTGCAGCAGAACCTGGCTTTCGCGCGCCAGGCACTGGGTGCGCTGGAGGCGCATTACGGCGCCGAGCGGCTGATGTGGGGCAGTGACTGGCCGCATACCCAGCATGAGGGGGCGGTGAGTTTTGGCACGGTGGTCGAGCAGTTCGAGGCGCTGGGCTGTTCGGCTGAACTGCGCCGGGCGCTGCTGGTGGACACGGCGCGGGGTTTGTTCGGCTTTGGTTGATGTTGTGCCCTTGCTGGACCCATCGCCGGCAAGCCGGCTCCCACAAGTTGTGGGAGCCGGCTTGCCGGCGATGGGTCCGACTGACACGGCAGGGCTTTGCGGCTTGCCAGGGTTGGCCTTTCCCGTGCAGATTTGTGGCTTGCGGCGGCCTGCGTGCCTCCAACTACAAAAGTCACTCAGGAACAAGGACGATGAGTCACCCCTCGCAATTCACCTTGCTCGGCAAGCGGCGCTTCTTGCCGTTCTTCATCACCCAGCTGCTGGGCGCGTTCAATGACAACCTGTTCAAGCAGTCGCTGATCCTGGCGATCCTGTTCAAGCTCAGCCTCGGTGACGGCGACCGCTCGATCTGGGTCAACCTCTGCGCGCTGCTGTTCATCCTGCCGTTCTTCCTGTTCTCGGCGTTGGGCGGGCAGTTTGGCGAGAAGTACGCCAAGGACGCATTGATCCGCGCGATCAAGCTGGCCGAAATCGCCATCATGGCCGTGGGCGCGCTGGGCTTCGTCAGCGACCACCTGGCGTTGATGCTGGTGGCGCTGTTCGGCATGGGCACCCACTCGGCGCTGTTCGGCCCGGTGAAGTATTCGATCCTGCCCCAGGCCTTGCGCGAAGAAGAGCTGGTCGGCGGCAACGGCCTGGTGGAAATGGGCACCTTCCTGGCCATCCTCGCCGGTACCATCGGTGCCGGGGTGATGATGGCCAGCAGCAGCTACGCCACGGTGGTGGCAGGCGGCGTGGTCGGCACGGCGGTGCTCGGTTACCTGGCCAGCCGCTGGATCCCCCGCGCGGCGGCGGCATCGCCGCAGATGCGGCTGGACTGGAACATCTTCAAGCAGTCGTGGGTGATCCTGCGCATGGGCCTGGGGCAGACCCCGGCGGTGTCGCGTTCGATCGTCGGCAACTCGTGGTTCTGGTTCGTCGGCGCCATCTACCTGACCCAGATTCCGGCCTACGCCAAGGACTGGCTGCACGGTGACAGCACGGTCGTGACCCTGGTGCTGACCCTGTTCTCGGTGGGCATCGCGCTGGGCTCGCTGCTGTGCGAGCGCTTGAGCGGGCGCAAGGTGGAGATCGGCCTGGTGCCGTTCGGCTCGTTCGGCCTGACCCTCTTCGGGCTGCTCTGGTGGTGGCATTCCGGCGATGTGCCGGCGGCTGCAACCCCGCACGACTGGCTGGCGCTGCTGAGCATGAGCCAGGCCTGGTGGATCCTGTTGTCGATCGTGGGCCTGGGCGTGTTCGGCGGCTTCTACATCGTGCCGCTGTACGCCCTGATCCAGGCACGCACCGCCGAAGACCAGCGTGCCCGGGTGATTGCCGCCAACAACATTCTCAATGCCTTGTTCATGGTGGTTTCGGCGATCCTGACCATGGTCCTGCTGGGGCTGGCCGACCTGAGCATCCCGCAGCTGTTCCTGGTGGTGTCGCTGCTCAACGTGCTGGTCAACGCCTACATCTTCAGGATCGTGCCCGAGTTCACCATGCGCTTCCTGATCTGGCTGCTCAGCCACTCGATGTACCGCGTGCAGCATCGCGACCTCGAGCGCATCCCCGACGAGGGCGCGGCGCTGCTGGTGTGCAACCATGTGTCGTTCGTCGATGCGCTGCTGCTTGGCGGGGCGATCCGCCGGCCGATCCGGTTCGTCATGTACTACAAGATCTACAACCTGCCAGTGCTCAACTTCGTGTTCCGCACGGCCGGCGCCATCCCGATTGCCGGGCGCAGTGAAGACCCGGCCACCTACGAGCGCGCCTTCGCCCGCATCGCCGAGTATTTGGCGGCGGGGGAGGTGGTGTGCATCTTCCCCGAAGGCAAGCTGACCGGTGATGGCGAGATCGATGTGTTCAAGGGGGGCGTCAGCCGCATTCTCGAAGAAACCCCGGTGCCAGTGATTCCGCTGGCGTTGCAGGGCTTGTGGGGCAGCTTCTTCAGTCGCGACCCTGGCAAGGGCTTTTTCAAGCGGCTGTGGTCGCGGGTGACCATCGTCGCGGGCGCCGCCATCCCGGTGGAGGCGGCGCAACCGGAGTTGTTGCGCGAGCAGGTCAGCCGCTTGCGCGGCGACCTGCGTTAGGCGGGAGCCGTCAGCTGGCGCTGACTTTCAGGCCGATCAGGCCGGTGACGATCAGCGCCACGCTGGCCAGCCGAATCAGGGCCATGGATTCACCGAACAGGATGATGCCGGCGATCACCGTGCCCACTGCACCGACACCGGTCCAGATGGCGTAGGCGGTGCCCAGCGGCAGCTCTTTCATGGCCAGGCCCAGCAGGCCCAGGCTGATGACCATGGCGCCCACGGTGAGGATGGTCGGCAGGGGGCGGGTGAAGCCGTCGGTGTACTTGAGGCCGACCGCCCAGCCAACCTCGAACAGGCCGGCGAAGAACAGGATGATCCAGGACATGTGTGAGTCTCCATCGTTTCAATGATGGGGCCGTCCCCGGAGTGGTCACGCGGTGCGTCGTGAGGCCGTCCTCACAGTGGGCACTATGGTGCACATCTTCTTATTGCTGGGCAAGTTCATGCCGGCCTCTTCGCGGGCAAGCCCGCTCCCACTGTACTGGGCTGTATCTGTGGGAGCCGGCTTGCCGGCGATAGGGCATGAACAGCCAGCATCAATCCCGAGCGGGTTCCCTACCTTCCAATACACCCTCAGGCGCTTCCATCCGCCGAAACCAGGTCGACAGCAACGCCCCGGAAATATTGTGCCAGACGCTGAACAGCGCACTGGGCACCGCCGCCAACGGCGAGAAATGCGCCGCCGCCAAGGCCGCCCCCAACCCCGAATTCTGCATGCCCACCTCCAGCGCCAGCGACTTGCGCTGGGCGAGTGGCAGCTTGCAGCACTTGCCGGTGAGGTAACCCAGCAGGTAGCCAAAGCTGTTGTGCAAGATCACCACCGCCATGATCAGCAGCCCCGATTCGGCGATTTTCGCCTGGCTGGCCGCCACCACGGCGCACACGATCATGACGATGCTCACCACCGACACCAGCGGCAGCACCTGCACCGCCAGCTGCACGCGCGCGCCCAGCACGCGTTGCGCCACTACGCCGAGCACGATCGGCAGCATCACCAACTGCAGGATCGACCAGAACATGTCCATGAACGATACCGGCAGCCAGGCCGAGGCCAGGAGCCAGATCAGCGCCGGCGTCAGCAGCGGTGCCAGCAGGGTGGTCACCGCGGCGATCGCCACGGCCAGTGCCAGGTCGCCCTTGGACAGCCACACCATCACGTTCGACGCCGTGCCGCTCGGGCAGCAGCCGACCAGGATCACGCCCACGGCAATTTCCGCCGGCAGCTGGAACAGCTGGCACAGCAGCCAGGCCATGCCCGGCATGATCACGAAATGCGCGACCACCCCCAGCGCCACGCGCCAGGGCTGGCGGGCGAGGGCGGCGAAGTCGTCGAGCTTGAGGGTCAGGCCCATGCCGAACATCACCAGCCCCAGCAGCGGCACGATCGCCACCTTGAGGGCGATGAACCATTGCGGTTGCACGAAGGCAAGGCAGGCGAACACCAGCACCCAGAGGGCAAAGGTGTTGCCGACGAAGCGGCTGAGGGCGGCGAGGGCGCGCATGGGAGAAGTCCTTTTATCGTTGTTTCTCTGTAGTTTTCACTGGCCCTTTCGCGGGACAAGCCCGCTCCCACAGGTACACCGCAGTCCTTCGAACCTGTGGTGTACCTGTGGGAGCGGGCTTGTCCCGCGAAAGGGCCGGCACTGTCACAGCACCGGCAGATCAGCTGGCTCAGACCCCTTGCGGAATCTCTTCGCCACCCAGTGCCTCGAACAGCACCGGCAGGAACTCGCTGAAGGTCATCATCATCAGCAGGAAGCTGGCATCGAACTGCTGCGCGGCCTCATCGCCGCCATCCTGTTCGGCCTGCTCCTGCAGCAGCTCTTCGAACTTCAGGCGCTTGATCACCATCTTGTCGTCGAGCACGAACGACAGCTTGTCCTGCCAGGCCAGCGCCAGCTGGGTGACCACCTTGCCGGTGCTCAGGTGCAGCTGGATTTCCTCACCAGTCAAGTCCTGGCGCTTGCAGCGCACGATGCCGCCGTCTTCGGCGGTGTCGCGCAGTTCGCACTCGTCCAGCACATAGAAGCCTTCGGCAGCCTGCTGCGACTTGACCCAATCGGTCATGGTCGCGCTCGGGGCGATTTTCACCGTGGCCGGGCGCACTGGCAGCGAGCCCATCACTTCGCGCAGGGTCGACAGCAGGTCTTCGGCGCGCTTGGCGCTGGCCGAGTTGACCAGGATCATTCCCAGGCGCGGGGCGATCGCGGCGAAGATCATCGAGCGGCGGATGAACGCACGCGGCAGGAAGGCCTGGATGATCTCGTCCTTGATCTGGTCGCGCTCTTTCTTGTAGACCTTGCGCATCTGCTCGGTCTCGATCTCTTCGACCTTTTCCTTCACCGCATCGTTGACCACGCTGCTGGGCAGGATGCGTTCTTCCTTGCGTGCGGCAATCAGCAGGAACTCGCCGCTGACGTGCACCAGCGGGGCGTCTTCGCCTTTGCCGAAGGGGGCGACGAAACCATAGGTGGTCAGCTCCTGGCTGGCGCAGGGGCGGGCCGGCTTGCTGGCCAGGGCAGCTTCCAGCGTTTCAGCCTCGAAGGGGACATCCTGGGTCAGGCGGTAGGACAGCAGGTTCTTGAACCACATGGGGGGCAATCTCTCCTTAAGGCATAAGCCGGGCATTATTCTCCGAGCAGCCGTTCCAGGCCAGCCCTGTCATAGGGCCAGCAGCGCTTATGGAGGTAATGAAAGGGGCGACGAAGCTAGGTTATTGAAAGGGCTGAGATTTTTTTTGAAAAAGTTGAAAAAAGTGCTTGCCAGGGTAGCAACCCCTCCGTAGAATGCGCGCCACACC
>NZ_DJTF01000126.1:0-6679 GCF_002438125.1 Pseudomonas sp. UBA6315 | reverse complement strand
CTGCTGGAGCTGGGCCATCGCGACATCGCCTATATCGGTGGCCCGGCCGAAACCGGCGTCAGCCAGTTGCGCCTGGCCGGCTTTCGGCGTGCGCTGGCCGAGGCGAAGGTCGAGGTGCCAAGCGCCAATGTGCTGCACTGCGACTTCACCAGCCCCGGCGGCCACGCGGCTGCCGCGCAATTGCTCGAGGGCCGGCGCCCCACGGCGATTTTTGCCGGCAACGACATGATCGGCTTCGGGGTGCTGCGGGCGGCGGCCGAGCGCAATATCAGCGTGCCGGGCGAGCTGTCGGTGATCGGCTTCGACGACATCGAACTGAGCCGCTACGTGTACCCGCCGCTGACCACGGTCGGCCAGTCGATACGCGAGCTGGGCGAAAATGCCGCGGCGCTTTTGCTGTCGCGCATCGCCACGCCGCGCCGCGAGGGCGCCGAGCAGCGCATCGTCGCCCCGCGCATCGTGCTGCGCGAGTCCACCGGGCCACGCCCGGATCTGTTCAATGATTACCGCTAAGGAATCGTCATGAGTGCCAAGGTGCTGGTGGTCGGTAGCCTCAACATGGACCTGGTCGCGCGCGCCGAACGGCTGCCCCGGCCAGGTGAAACATTGGCGGGCGAAAGCTTCTTTACCGTGCCCGGTGGCAAGGGCGCCAACCAGGCGGTGGCGGTGGCGCGCCTGGGTGGCAGTGTGGCCATGGTCGGCAACGTGGGTGATGACGCCTATGGGTTGCAGCTGCGCCAGGCGCTGGAAGTGGAGGGCATCGATTGCCAGGCGGTGGGTGTGTGCCAGGGTGTGTCCAGCGGTGTGGCGCTGATTACCGTGGATGCCGCCAGCCAGAACTGCATCGTCATCATTCCCGGTGGCAATGGCTTGCTGACGCCCGAGGCGGTGCAGCGCTTCGATGGGTTGCTGCAGGCTGCCGAGGTGGTCGTCTGCCAGCTTGAAGTGCCTGCCGCCACCGTGGCCTGGGTACTGGCCAGGGGGCGTGAGCTGGGCAAACGGGTGATTCTGAACCCGGCGCCGGTCACCGGCCCGCTGCCAGCCGAGTGGTTCGCCAACATCGATTACCTGATCCCCAACGAGCACGAGGTCGAGGCGTTGACCGGCGAGCCGGTGCGCGACCTGGACAGTGCCCGGCGCGCCGCCGAGCGGCTGTTGCAGATGGGGGCGGGCAAGGTGATTGTCACCCTGGGCGCACAGGGGGCGCTGTTCGTTGGCCCCGAGGGCAGCCGGCATTTCCCGGCGCCGCAGGTCAAGCCGCTGGATACCACGGCCGCCGGCGATACCTTCGTCGGTGGTTTTACCGCGGCGCTGGTGCAGGGCAAGGAGGAGGGCGAGGCGATCGCCTTCGGCCAGCGCGCCGCTGCGCTGTCTGTCACCCGTGCCGGCGCGCAGCCTTCGATACCTTATCTGGCGGAGCTGACCCCATGAAAAAGACCGCGCTGCTCAACGTGGCCTTGTCGCGCACCATTGCCGGCATGGGCCATGGCGACATCCTGGTGATCGGCGATGCCGGGCTACCGGTGCCGCCGGGTGTCGAGCTGATCGACCTGGCGTTGACGGCGGGCGTGCCGGACTTTGCCAGCGTGTTGCGGGCGGTGCTCAGCGAGCTGCAGGTGGAGCGGCATGTGCTGGCAGAAGAGATGCAGAAGGTGGTGCCGCCAGCGCTGGTCGAGATCGAGCGCTTGAAAGGCAAGCTCGGCAAGCGCGAGTGGCTGAGCCATGACGAATTCAAGGTGCTGTCGCGCAGTGCCCGCGCGGTGGTGCGTACCGGTGAGTGCCAGCCCTACAGCAACATTGCGCTGGTCTCTGGCGTGACCTTTTAGAAGCGAGGGCTGCGCCCTCGATCGCCGGCAAGCCGGCTCCCACAGGGGCTTGCTTCACCCTCAAGGCAACAGGAGTGCCCCATGCTCAAACCCCTGCTACAAGGACTGACCCTCATGGCCGCGGCCGCTACCACTACTCTCCAGGCCGCCCCCCGCGAGCTGATCATCGACACCGACCCTGGCGCCGACGACGTGGTCGCGCTGTTCCTTGCCATGGCGTCCCCTGAAGCGCTCGACATCCGCGCCATCACCACCGTGGCGGGCAACGTGCGCCTCGACAAGACCTCGCGCAATGCCCGCCTGGCCCGTGAATGGGCAGGCCGCGAAGGCATCCCGATCTACGCCGGGGCAGGGCGCCCGCTGGTGCGCACGCCCATCTACGCCGCCGAAGTGCACGGCGAGGAAGGCCTGACCGGCGTCCAGGTGCATGAGCCCAAGCAGCCGCTGGCCCAAGGCAGCGCCGTGCAATACCTGGTCGACACCCTGGGCGCCGCCAAGCCCCAGAGCATCACCCTGGCCATGCTCGGCCCGCAGACCAACCTGGCCCTGGCGCTCATCCAGAAACCGGAAATTGCCAAAGGCATCAAGGAAGTGATCGTGATGGGCGGCGCCCACTTCAACGGCGGCAACATCACCCCGGTGGCGGAATTCAACCTGTTCGCCGACCCGCATGCCGCCGAGGTGGTGCTGGCCAGTGGCGTGCCGCTGACCTACCTGCCGCTGGATGTCACCCACAAGATGCTGACCAGCGACGCACGCCTGAAGCAGATTGGCGCGGTGAACAACCACGCCAGCCAGTTGGTGGTGGACATTCTCAACGCCTACGTCAAGCACGACATGGATCTCTACGGCCTGCCCGGCGGCCCGGTGCATGACGCCAGCGTCATCGCCTACCTGCTCAAGCCCGAGCTGTTCAGCGGCCGGCGCATTCACATGAGCGTCGACAGCCGCGAAGGCCCGACCTTCGGCCAGACCGTCGCCGACTGGTACGGCGTGCTCAAGCAGCCGGCCAACGTGATGTGGGTGGCGGAGGGTGACGCCCAGGGCTTCTTCGACCTGCTCAGCGAGCGCCTGGCTCGATTGCAATAGCCGTGTGCGGTGCGTAGCGCTCGAACACCTGGTCGATGAAGCTGCGCGCCGCCTCGCCACCGCGGTCGCGCACCAGCAGGTCGATGGCGATCAGCAGCAGCTCTTCGGGCGTGCTGGGGCTGTAGGCGCTCTGGCCCTCGGCCCATTTGACCTTGATGTCGGCGTCGATGCTATGGCTGCTCATGAAAGGCTCTCACTGGGGGCCCAGGGCGGAGGGGCGAACACCTGACCCTGGTGTTCGAAGAAGGCATTGTGCCTTCACTTCTTAAAGTAAATCATGACATTGCGTCAATGGCTTTGCGCTTCCCAGCTTAAAAAGCTTAGCGCCTTGAGCCAGGCAGCGTGTGAGCAACGCCGCAAAATTCGGTGACGATTGCCTTTCGCCCAACGTGGCGAGTTCAGGCAGACTTGGGCGTTTTGCAACGAATGGCTGGTGGCGCTGTCCCATCAGGCAGTTCCCAGATCTGACTTAGGAGGATTCATGTTCCGAACCCGCGCTTCCCTGGCAACCTTGCTGGTGGCTGCCGTGCTGGCTGGTTGCAGCACTGGCGGTAACTCTGGTGGTGGCAAGGAGCCTGCTGCGCCCGCCGGCAACGACGGCCGTTGCGAGGCCAGTGGTGCCGACTTCGCCATCGGCAAGCAAGGCAGTGCCGAGCTGCTCGAGCAGGCGCGCAAGGCCAGTGGCTCGCAGATGGCGCGTATCCTCAAGCCGCATGATGTCGTGACCCTGGAATACCGCTCCGAGCGTTTGAACCTGAATGTGAACGAGCAGGGCGTGGTAACCCGCGTCAACTGCGGCTGATTATTCAGCAGGCATAAAAAACCCGCCACGAAGGCGGGTTTTTTTACAGCTTCCGAATTACTCCGGACGAACCTGTGCAGCCTGCATGCCCTTCTGGCCTTTCTCGGCGACGAAGGAAACAGCCTGGCCTTCTTTCAGGCTCTTGAAGCCGTCGGATTCGATGGCCTTGAAGTGTACGAACAGGTCGTCGCCGCCGCCTGCTGGGGTGATGAAGCCGTAGCCTTTCTCATCATTGAACCATTTGACGGTGCCGTTTTGGCGATTGGACATGGGGTGAATCTCCAGAGCATTTGATTTTTTCGATGGTGCAATGTGGCCGAGGCTACGGAGCACGGACAACATCATAGTCTAATTCTGCGGATGTGGCGCCTTTTACCTTCGCAGGATATTGATCCAGGCCAAATGATGCGTGCCTGATACCCTGCGAACCGGTCATTTCGGCTTGCAGGCGGCCTGTACCACGGTCTGTGCCTTCTGCATCAGCTTGGCATCGACGCCGTCGGTGCTGTTCAAATCCTTGATTTCAGCGTCAGTGAAGTTCTTCTTGATCGCTTGTGCGCCGCACGCGCAATGTTTGTCGGCGGATGCCGCGTCAAGGCCTTGGCCCTGGGCAACTTGTTTGCATTGCGACATGTAACCGGCCTCTTGGCCGGCAGGGAAGTTGCCAGCAGTCGCGGCCAGGGGCATCAACAGAGCGCCAGCAGCCGCTAGCGCTAGAAGAGACGGTACTCGCATAACCACACACTCCTTGGGTTAAGGTCTCATCAAGAGTAGGTTGCTTCCCAAAGTCTGATAGGAAATTTTCCGCGTTAGTTCACCGTGGCGGTGTAATTTCCAAATATTTCTGCCGGCTGCGCAACCTGCGTGCTAGCATGCTCGGCTTGCAGCTATCCAGTTGCAGCTATCTTTTTACCTTCCAGTCACTCAGGTCCCCCTGGCAAGCCGAAAGGCTTCTGCCACTGTGAGGCAGGCTTCCCCAAGGGAAGGCAGGTCGGATCTTGTACTGGCTCATCCCAACCCACGTGACCTTTGGTAGGGGTCACCACTAGGAGAGGAGGCGCCATGCCCGTTATTACTCTTCCCGATGGCAGCCAACGCGCGTTCGATCACGCCGTTTCCGTAGCCGACGTTGCCGCGTCGATCGGTGCAGGCCTGGCTAAAGCCACCCTGGCCGGCAAAGTCGATGGCAAGCTGGTCGATGCCTGCGACCTGATCACCCACGATGCCAAGCTGCAGATCATCACCCCTAAAGATGAAGAGGGACTGGAGATCATCCGTCACTCGTGCGCCCACCTGATCGGCCACGCGGTGAAGCAGCTGTACCCGACCGCCAAGATGGTCATCGGCCCGGTCATCGACGAAGGCTTCTACTACGACATCGCCTACGAGCGCCCCTTCACCCCTGAAGACCTGGCCGCTATCGAAAAGCGCATGCAGCAGCTGATCGAGAAGGACTACGACGTCGTCAAGAAGATGACCCCGCGCGCCGAAGTCATCGACGTGTTCAAGACCCGTCGCGAAGACTACAAGCTGCGCCTGGTCGAGGACATGCCCGACGAGCAGGCCATGGGCCTGTACTACCACGAAGAATACGTCGACATGTGCCGTGGCCCGCACGTGCCGAACACCCGCTTCCTCAAGGCATTCAAGCTGACCAAGCTGTCTGGCGCCTACTGGCGCGGCGATGCCAAGAACGAGCAGCTGCAACGCGTGTACGGCACCGCCTGGGCTGACAAGAAGCAGCTGGCGGCCTACATCCAGCGCATCGAAGAAGCCGAAAAACGCGACCACCGCAAGATCGGCAAGCAGCTCGACCTCTTCCACCTGCAGGAAGAAGCCCCGGGCATGGTGTTCTGGCACGCCAACGGCTGGACCGTCTACCAGGTACTCGAGCAGTACATGCGCAAGATCCAGCGCGAAAACGGCTACCAGGAAATCAAGACCCCGCAAGTTGTCGACCGCATCCTCTGGGAGCGCTCCGGCCACTGGTCCAACTACGCCGAGAACATGTTCACCACTTCGTCGGAAAGCCGTGATTTTGCGGTTAAACCGATGAACTGCCCGTGCCACGTGCAGGTGTTCAACCAAGGCCTGAAGAGCTACCGCGACCTGCCGCTGCGCCTGGCCGAGTTCGGTGCCTGCCACCGTAACGAGCCGTCCGGCGCCCTGCACGGCATCATGCGCGTGCGTGGCTTCGTGCAGGACGACGCGCACATCTTCTGCACCGAAGATCAGGTGAAGAAGGAAGCCGCCGACTTCATCAAGCTGACCCTGGACGTGTACAACGACTTCGGCTTCACCGATGTGGCCATGAAGCTGTCCACCCGTCCGGCCAAGCGTGTCGGTTCCGAAGAGCTGTGGGACCGTGCCGAAGGTGCACTGGCCGACGCCCTGAACGAATCGGGCCTGGAGTGGGAATACCAGCCGGGCGAGGGCGCCTTCTACGGCCCGAAGATCGAGTTCACCCTGCGCGACTGCCTCGGCCGTAACTGGCAGTGCGGTACCCTGCAGTACGACCCGAACCTGCCAGAGCGCCTGGACGCCAGCTACATCGCCGAAGACAACGCGCGCAAGCGCCCGGTGATGCTGCACCGCGCCATCCTCGGCTCGTTCGAACGCTTCATCGGCATGCTCATCGAGCACTATGCCGGCGTGTTCCCGGCGTGGCTGGCACCGACCCAGGCGGTGATCATGAACATCACCGACAAACAGGCCGATTTCGCCCTCGAGGTTGAGAAATCTCTGAACGGTAGCGGTTTCCGTGCCAAGTCGGACTTGAGAAATGAGAAGATCGGCTTTAAAATCCGCGAGCATACTTTGCTCAAGGTCCCGTACCTTTTGGTTATAGGGGATCGCGAAGTCGAAACGCAAACCGTCGCTGTGCGTACTCGCGAAGGCGCAGACCTGGGCTCCATGCCCGTCGCCCAATTCGCTGAGCTGCTGACACAAGCGGTTTCCCGGC
>NZ_DJTF01000140.1:14501-14684 GCF_002438125.1 Pseudomonas sp. UBA6315 | reverse complement strand
ACCGCTTCGAAGTTGCCGCCATTGACGGCAGTCACCTCGGCAGTGACGGTAGAGCCATCTTTGTAGACATCGTCACCATTGGCGTTGGGGACACTCAGCGTGCCTTTACCCGAGGCATCGACATTGACGGTGTAGTTGGTACCCCCCACGTTCACGGTCAACGTCGTGGTGCTGCCAGCCTGC
>NZ_DJTF01000140.1:0-14218 GCF_002438125.1 Pseudomonas sp. UBA6315 | reverse complement strand
TGCTCAGCTGGAAGTGGAAAGTTACGTTCGCATCGCCCTCTTTCGCAGGATCTGCCGTCACCACCACGGTAGTGGTGTCGATGGTGTCCGTGACCTGGGTCACCGCCGGCGTAGTGCTCGGGGTCACCACCAAGCCATTGCCGCCGCTGGTGCCGGTGATGGTGGTGACGATCTGGCCAGCGTCGATGTAAGGCGTGTCATTGGGCGCGATCACGACATTGACGGCGCCGCTGGTCTGGCCGGCGGGAATGACGATGACGCTGCCATTGGACAGCGTGATGGTCAGGTCGCTAAGGGGCGCACGGCCAACGGTGGCGGTATAGACGATGACGCCACCCGCTTCGGTGATCGAAGGGGTGGCGCTGAGGGCCACGCCGGTCGCAAACGGTGTATCGGTGGTCGAGGTGTTCTGCTCGAGGCCGCCCACCTCCTGGGTGGTCAGCCCGGCATTGAAGGCAAGTGGGCCGGTGGGGAAGCCGATGGTCGGGTCTACCGCCCCGGCGGTCTCCTGCAGCATGACGAAACTGTGGCCGCCACCCACGGCGCCGCCGCCAGCCGCCGCTGGGCCGGCTGCGGTCGCTTCGAGCTCGGTGGTCGGGTCGGCGCCAGCAGCAATTGCCTGCTGCAGCTCTTCCACCGACGGCGCAGCCTGAGCGGTAGCCTGGCTCAGATCGGTGCTGCTGTCGGGCGCATCGGCGCTCCACTGGGTATCACGGCCCAGATCGAGCAGGCGGCCGTCGGCCAGCTCCAGGGTAACGGCGCCGCCTGGGCCGGTAAGAACCTCTTCACCGGCCAGCAGGCGATCACCTTCGATCAATACGCGCCGGATGCCTTCTGGGGATACTGCGATGACTTGGCCAACAATACTTTTAACGATGGCTACAACGCTGCTCATTGGACTCTCCGGCTGACCCGATGTGATCTGATTCCAAGCTCCGAGCGGCGCGCAGGGGCCGCTGTCGGGGGAATTGTTTCAATAATGTTTTCGACGTATTTGACGTCAAAATTCTGTCTATAACTCTTGGCGATTAACTTTATGCCAAACTATTGACCTTATCTCCGCCATCCTAAACAATCGGCTATGTAATGTCACATTGATATTTGAACGTTTGCCATCCCTTCCTTTAGTACTAATACCAGTGCCCCCTCGGAAGTCTGCTCAGCGGTCAAATCAGGTTGCCATTTTTTCAGACCTGAACAGCTTCGGCCGTGATTCAGGACAACAGCGCCCCCGGGGGATCAGCAACAATGCGTGCGTCACTGTTTACCGCTCTACCACTAGCCTTTGCCGCCTCTTTGGTACAAGCACAAACCCTGCCCGAAGCCATGCAGAACGCCCTCGACGTACACCCGGAGATCCAGGCCGGGGTCAACGCGCGCGTGGCTGCCGACTACCAGGTACGTGCCGCCAAGGGCGGCTATTTGCCGCGGGTCGATGTGACCGCAGGCTATGGCCGTGAGCGCACCGACAGCCCCAGCACCGGCAATCGCTGGGAAAGCCTCAACCGAGGCGAGTCAGCAATCCGTCTTCGCCAAATGGTTTTTGACGGTTTTGCCACCTCGAGCGAAGTGGGCCGCCAACAAGCCACCGCCAATGCCCGCGCCTACTCGCTGATGGGCACTTCCGAGCGCACCGCACTGGATGTCGCCCAGGTTTACCTCGATGTCCTCTCGCGCCGCGAAATGGTGCGCCTGGCCGAAGAGAACCTGCGCAACCACGAACGCATCCTCGACCAGATCAAGCTGCGCACCAGCCGCGGCGTCGGCCGCCTGGCCGACCTCGACCAGGCCGAGGCGCGCCTGGCACAAGCCCGCAACAACCTGATCACCGAGCAGACCAACCTGGCCGATGCCAACACCAACTACCTCAGCGTCGTTGGCCGGATGCCGGAAGAACTGAGCGCACCCGCACCTTTCATCGACATGCTCCCGGCCACGCTGGAAGAGGCACGCGCGCAAATGGTAGAAAGCAGCCCCGTGCTGCGTTCCGCCGAGTCGGATATCGCCGCGGCAGAAAAGCAGTACGACGCTGCGAAGTCGAGCTTCTATCCACGCTTCGATGCAGAACTCGGACGAACGGCTGATAACAACCTCGATGGCGCGGTTGGCCACAACAACGAGTGGCAGGCCATGCTGCGCATGAACTTCAACCTGTATGCCGGCGGCAGCAACAAGGCCGACCTCGAATCGAAGTCGTACCTGGCCAACCAGGCGCTGGACATTCGCAACAATGCCCTGCGCCAGCTCAATGAAGAACTGGGCCTGGCCTGGAATGCTCAAGAGAACGCCAACGCCCAGGTGCCGATCGCCCAGCAGTACGTGGACCACAGCAACCGGGTGCGCAGCGCCTACCAGCAGCAGTTCAGCCTCGGCGAACGGACCCTGCTCGACCTGCTCGACAGCGAGAATGAAACCTTCACCGCACAGCGCCGTCTGGTAGAGGTGAAGAACATACAATTGTTTACTCAGTACCGAATCAAGGCGACCATTGGCCAGCTGCTCAAGAGCCAGGGCGTCGTAGCGCCGATGGCCACCGTTGTGCAGAACGATTTGAAACCGCGGGTGAACCTGCCAGGCATGAACTGAGGCGCACCCGATCCATCTACCACAAGGATGAAGAGAGCGCCGCGTGGAATCCGAAGTCAGTCGAGTTCAACTCAGCCACGATCCACGCAGTCAGCATGACGACCCCTTGCTGGATAGTCTGCTGACCCTGTGTGTCCTGCATCAGAAGCCCGCCAGCCGGGCGATGCTGACCACCGGCCTGCCCTTGCCGGCCCAGCGCCTGAACGCCGAGCTGCTGCCCCGTGCAGCGGCGCGCGCGGGGCTGCAGGGCCGCCTGCTGCAGCGCAAGCTGGAGCAGATCCCGAGCATCGCCATGCCGGCCATGTTGCTGCTCAAGGAGGGCCGCAGCGCCATCCTGGTGGGCTGGGAAAACACCGACACCGCGCGCCTGCTGCTCAGCGAGAGCGACGGTGGCGAGGTGCTGGTCAGCCGCGAGGCGCTGCAGGACGACTACAGCGGTAAGGTGTTCTTCGCCCAGCCGCAGCATAAGTTCGACGTCAACCACGGCAACCTCATCCCGCGGGCGCGCTCCTGGTTCCGCGACACGTTGCTGCGCAGCAAGTGGCTGTACATCGATGCCATCGCCGCCAGCCTGGTGATCAACCTGATCGCCCTGGCCGCGCCGCTGTTCGTGATGAACGTGTACGACCGCGTGGTGCCCAACCAGGCCACCGCAACGCTGTGGGTACTGGCTGCGGGCATCGGCTTTGCCTACGTCTTCGACCTGATTCTCAAAGGGCTGCGCGGGTTGTGCCTGGACCTTGCCGGGAAGAAGACCGACCTGATCATTTCGGCCACGCTGTTCGAGCGCATCGTCGGCATGTCGATGAAGTATCGCCCGGCGCGGGTCGGCAGCTTTGCCCAGAACATCCACGAGTTCCAGGGCCTGCGCGACTTCCTCGCCTCGCTCACGCTGACCACGCTGATCGATTTGCCCTTCACGCTGCTGATCCTGCTGGTGATCGCGATCATCGGCGGGCACCTGGTGTGGATCCCGATCCTCGCCTTCCCGCTGGCCCTGGGCATCGGCTATGCGCTGCAGAAACCGTTGATGGCGACCATGGAACGCACCATGGCCCTGGCCTCGGAGCGTCAGTCGAGCCTGATCGAAACCCTGGCGGGCCTGGATGCGGTCAAGGTCAACAACGCCGAGAGCGAACGCCAGTACATGTGGGAGCAGACCCTCGGCACCCTCAGCCGCCTGGAGTTGCGGGTCAAGGTGCTGTCGAGCCTGGCCATGAACATCACCATGCTCATCCAGCAGTTGGCGGGTGTGGCGATGATCTGCGTCGGCGTGTACCTGATCATCGACGGCCAGCTCAGCATGGGCGGCCTGGTGGCCTGCTACATGCTCAGCGGCCGTGCGCTCGGCCCGCTGGGTTCGCTCAACGGCTTGCTGGCGCGTTACCAGCAGGCCAAGGTGACCATGGTCTCGACCGACCAGATGATGGAGCTGCCGCAAGAGCGCAACTTCGAGGAGCGCCCACTGAGCCGCCAGGTGCTGCAGGGCGCGATCGAGTTCCGCGGCGTCGACTTCACCTACCCCAACCAGCAAAACCAGGCGCTCAGGGGCATCAACCTGAACATCCGCCCGGGCGAGAAGGTCGGCATCATCGGCCGCAGCGGTTCGGGCAAGAGCTCGCTGGCCAAGCTCATCGTCGGCCTCTACGAAGCGGACAATGGCTCGTTGCTGGTCGATGGCGTGGACATTCGCCAGATCGACGTCAGTGAACTGCGCCACAACATCGGCTACGTCCCCCAGGACATCCAACTGCTGGCCGGGACCTTGCGTGACAACCTGGTCAGCGGCGCCCGCTACATCGAGGACGAGCTGATCCTGCAGGCCGCCGAGCTGGCCGGCGTGCACGAATTCGCCCGCCTGCACCCCGACGGCTACGAGCTGCAGGTCGGCGAGCGCGGCCAGAACCTTTCCGGCGGCCAGCGGCAGAACGTCGCCCTGGCCCGGGCACTGCTGCTCAACCCGCAGATCCTGCTGCTCGACGAGCCCACCAGTGCCATGGACAACACCGGTGAAGAACGCCTCAAGCAACGCCTGGGCGCGGTGATCGAAGGCAAGACCGTGTTGCTGGTGACCCACCGGGCTTCGTTGCTGTCGCTGGTGGACCGGTTGATCGTCATCGACCGTGGACAGATCGTCGCGGACGGCCCGAAAGCCGCCGTCATGGATGCGCTGAAGAAGGGGCAGATCAGTGTTGCATAAGCTGGATATGGGGCGTTTCAAGGACAGCCTGCGCCGCTACTTCAAGGGCTCCGAGTCACTTGCCGGGCAGCCGCTGCCCGAGGTCAACAAGGCGCTGATCGAAGACGCGCCGCGCATCGTGCGCCTGACCATCTGGGGCATCATCGCGTTCTTCGTGGTGATGATCATCTGGGCCAGCGTGGCGCCGATCGACGAGGTGACCCGCGGCGAAGGCAAGGCCATTCCCTCCTCCAAGGTGCAGAAGATCCAGAACCTGGAAGGCGGCATCGTCGCGCAGATCTATGCCAAGGAAGGGGAAATCGTCGAGGTCGGCCAGCCGCTGCTGCGCCTGGATGAAACCCGCTTTGCCTCCAACGTCGACGAAACCGAGGCCTCGCGCCTGGCCATGGCGCTGCGCGTGCAACGCCTGAGCGCCGAGGTGGACGACAAGCCCCTGCAGATCGACGAAGAACTGCGCAAGGCCGCGCCGAGCCAGGCGGCCAGCGAGCAGTCGCTGTACCAGAGCCGGCGCCAGCAGCTGCAGGACGAAATCAGCGGCCTGGAACAGCAACTGGTGCAGAAGCAGCAGGAGCTGCGCGAGTTCACTTCCAAGCGCGCCCAGTACGCCAACAGCCTGCAGCTGCTGCGCCAGGAAATCGCCATGTCCGAGCCCCTGGTGGCCCAGGGCGCGATCTCCCAGGTGGAAGTGCTGCGCCTGCGCCGCGCCGAGGTGGAAAACCGCGGCCAGATGGACTCGACCGCACTGGCCATCCCGCGTGCCGAAGCGGCGATCAAGGAAGTCCAGAGCAAGATCGAAGAAACCCGCGGCAAGTTCCGCAGCGAAGCCCTGACCCAGCTGAACGAGGCCCGTACCGAGCTGAACAAGGCCACGGCCACCGGCAAGGCCCTGGACGACCGGGTGCACCGCACCATGGTGACCTCGCCGGTACGGGGTATCGTCAAGCAGCTGCTGGTGAACACCGTCGGCGGCGTGATCCAGCCGGGCAGCGACATCATCGAGATCGTGCCGCTGGATGACACCCTGGTGGTGGAGGCGAAGATCCTGCCCAAGGACATCGCCTTCCTGCACCCGGGGCAGGAAGCCACGGTCAAGTTCACGGCGTATGACTACACCATCTACGGCGGGTTGAAGGCGAAGCTGGAGCAGATCGGTGCCGACACCATCACCGATGAAGACAAGAAGACCACCTACTACCTGATCAAGCTGCGCACCGAGAAGAGCCACCTGGGCACCGAGGACAAACCATTGCTGATCATCCCCGGGATGGTGGCCACGGTGGATATCATGACCGGCAAGAAGACCATCATGAGCTACCTGCTCAAGCCGATCATGAAGGCCCGCTCCGAGGCCCTGCGCGAGCGCTGAGGCGGCCAGCCTGAGGGTGTGATGCACCCACCCTCAGGCTTCTTTGAGCTTTCAGCGCCAGGGCGCCGGCTCGCCCACCAGCTGGCCTTGAATGCCTTCCACACCCATCTCCAGCAGCACCTGCCGCTCGCCTTCGGTCTCGACCCGCTCGGCGATCAGCGGCAGGTCGATGCTGTGCGCCGCGCGCTGGATCGCCTCGATGAACAGGCGCTTGTGCTGTTCGTGGTCGATGTCGCGAATGTAGCTGCCGTCGATCTTCAGGTAGGCCAGGCCCAGATGCGCCAGGTTGCCGATCATGCTGAAACGCCCGCCAAAACGCTGCAGCGCCAGCCCGAAACCTAGGCCGTGCAGGCGCCGGGTCAGTTGCTCGAGCACGGCCTGGACAGGCAACTGCTCTTCGCCGATTTCCAGCACCAGGCGCGGCCCCAGGGCGCTGTGCTGGCCAAGCAGTTCGTACACCCGCTGCAGGGCCTTGGGGTCGGCGAGCGTTGCGGCGGAGAGGTTCAGCGCCAGCACCTGGTCATGGCTGCGCAGGTGCGCCAGCACCTTTTCCAGCACCAACAGGTCCAGCCGCGGCATCCAGCCGAAGCGCTCCAGCCAGGGTAGGAAGCGGCCGGCCGGCAGCGCCTCGCCCTGGTCATCGTGCAGCCTTGAAATGACTTTGTGGTGCAGCACGCGCTCAACCGCCCGGCAATCGACCACCGGCTGGAAGAACAGCTCGAACTGGCCTTTGACGAAGGCCTGGTCGAGCCGCGTGTGCCAGTCGTGATGGCTGTCACCGGCAACCGCTGCCGCACCCTGCTCCAGGCACACCCAACCTGGCGTCGGCTGGTTTTCGGCACGCGCCAGGGCCTCGTCGGCGAGCTTGAGCAGCGCTTGCGGGGCGTCGCCCGGGCTGAAGGGGGCAAGGCCGATGCAGGCAACCGGGTCGACGTCGGTGGCGCCGGTCTCGTGCAGGCTCTGCAAGGTGGCTTCGAGGGCCTGGGCGAGCTGCACGGCCTCTTCGTGCACCATGCCGGGCGCCAGCACCGCGAATTCACCGCCGCGGCTGCGGGAGATCAGGTCGTTGGTCTCGGGGAAGGTGGCACAGGTGCGCCGCAGCTGCTCGCCCACCGCCTGCAGCAGCTGGTCGGTGCGCTGGCCACCGAGGCGAGCATTGAGGCCGGCAAGGTCTTGCACGCGCAGCAGCAGCAGGTAGCCGGCGCGTGCATCTTCCAGGTTGCTGACCCGGGTGTTGAGCTGCATCTCGAAGTAGCGGCGGTTGGACAGCCCGGTGAGGCTGTCCTGGTACGACTCGCTACGCAGGCGCTCACTGCGTTCGGCCTGTTCGGTAAACAGCGCCTTGAGCTTCTCGACCATCTGGTTCATCGCCTGCACCACGCGCCGCAGCTCTGGCGTGCGCGGCAGCTCTGGCAGGCTGAGGAACTCGCGACGGGCAATGGCGTGGGATTGCTCGACCATGTAGTCCAGCGGGCGCAGCTGGCGGCGCAGCAGCAAGGCACCGAGCACAGCGCTCGCCGCCCCGCACAGCAGCAGCCAGCCAAGGCTGCCCAGTGCGCTCTGCCAAAGCTTGCCGATGGCGAACATCGGATGGCTGATCACCTCCACCCGCGCCGCCTGCTGCCAGCCGCGGCTGACGATGGCATCGCCGCCAGCCGGCTCCAGGCCGATCAGGTGGATGAACCAGGCCGGCACGCCACCTGGGTCCGGTTCGGCATGGCGCTCGACCAGCACGGCGTTGGAGCCCATGTCGATGACCTTTATGCTCGCGTAATAGCCACTGTCGAAGATCGAGCTGACCATCAGCTCGACCATGGCCGGGTCGTCGATGTTCGGCGTCAGCGACAACGCCAGCGCGGTGGCTGCATCCTGGGCATGCGAGCGCAATTGGTTGACGTACTGGCTGCGCGAACTCTCCAGGCTGACCATGAAGCTGCCGCTGAACGCGACTACCAGGAACAGGCAAATGGCCAACAGCAATTGTTTGAACAGTGACATCTGTGCTCCTTCAGTAAACCGGTTCGGCCGGGAACCCTTCGGCCTGCATTTTCTTCAGCACGTCCTGCCAGCGTGACAGGCGCTTGGTGTCGCCGACTTTCTTGTTGCCCGCGGCCCCCGTCAGCCACAGGCCTTCGCCGTTGAAGGCATACACCGGCAACAGGTCGGTACGCTGGCTGGCCGGCTTGATCGCGTCCATCAGGCTGTCGAGCACCAGGGGCTGGGCCTGTGGGCTTGAATAATAGGTCAGCACCATGTGCGCCCGGTTCTGGCGCAGGGCCTTGACGTAGGTGATGCGCAGTTTTTCGCTGGGCACGCCCATGCGGCGCAGGCTGAAGTACTTGGCAATGGCGTAGTCTTCGCAGTCGCCGGCACCTTTGATCAGTGCCTGGATCGGCGTGGCCCAGTAATCGACTTCGTGCCACAGGTCGATGTCTTCGACATAACGCAATTGCTGGTTGAAGAACAGGTTGACCGCCTGCAGGCGCTGCAGTTCGGTGCCCTGGCCTTGCGTGGCCATCAGCTGCTGCCAGGCGTCGATCCGGCCCTTGCCGGCGCCCAGCGGGCCATACAGGGCCTGGGCCTTGCGGCTGATCTGGGCAAAATCCCAATCCGCATGCAAACCGCCCAGCAGCAAGCTGCCGAGCAGCACGGCAAGGCCGAGACGTCGCATGGCGGTTTTGAGCACCCAGGGTATCGCCACTGCGAAGACCTGTTCTGACCGATCGAAAGCAGCGATGGTGCGGTGTGCCAGCGCAAAAGACAATGGCACCCTGCAATCATGGCACCGGCAGTCGGCCAGCCATCACTTTCTTGCTAGCGCTTTAGTCGGTGTCGCTTCCTTTGCCGGCCGACTTCATCCACCATATCCGTGGTCTTGCTTCGCACGCCCCCGTGCGTTGGTTTGACAAGCCCCCTTGCCAATCACTAGTGTCATTGGATCCAACTTTCTTCGTCGAGGCAGACTCCGCGTGGCCGAGAAAATCAAACTGAGTAATGTGCTGGTAAGCGAACAGGTACCGGCGCACCTGGCCCGTGGCGTGATCGAAGAGCGCCTGCGCAGCGCCATCCTCGATGGGCGCCTGCCGCCCGGTACCGCCGTGCGTCAACAGGAACTGGCCACCTTGTATGGCGTCAGCCGCATGCCTGTGCGCGAAGCCCTGCGCCAGCTGGAGGCGCAATCGCTGCTGACCGTGGAGATGCACAAGGGCGCGGTGGTGGCGCCGCTGATCGGCGAGGACGCGGTCGATACCTATGAGCTGCGGGTGCTGCTGGAAAGCGAAGCCCTGCGCCAGTCCATCCCGCTGCTCGAGCCCGAGGACATCGCCAGCGCCCGTGGCTACATCGAGCAACTGGAAAACGAAACCCGCCATGCCGAGATCGGCCGCCTCAACCGGCTGCTGCACATGGCCTTGTACAGCAAGGCATCGAACCAGAAGCTGCTGCGCCTGATCGAGAACGAGCTCAACGAGGAAGAGCGCTTCCTGCGTTTCCACCTGTCATCGATGGGGCTGGGCAAGCTGACCCAGGACGACCACAACGCCTTGGTCGATGCCGCCAGCGACAAGCAGGTGGAGCTTGCCGTGAGCGTGCTGGAGCAGCATCTGAACCATGGCGCGCGGGTGATCCGCAATTATCTGGACAAGCAGGCAGCCCGCTGACGGCCCGGCCTGCAAATGACGGTTGCAAACCAACCCCGCCGCGGCAAACAATGAGACTAATTATCATTTATGCCGATGGCTCGTCATGCCCTCCAACGACTCCGTGCACGCGCTCTACAGTGACCACCACAGCTGGCTGAACACCTGGCTGCGCAGCCAGCTGGGCAATGCCGCCGATGCTGCGGACCTGGCCCAGGATACCTTCGTGCGCTTGCTGCAACGCCGGGATCAACTGCAACTGCACACCCCGCGTGCCTTCCTGCGCACCGTGGCGCGCGGCCTGGTGATCGACCACTGGCGGCGCGAGGAACTGCACCGCGCCTACCTCGAAGCCCTGGCTCAGCTACCCGAGGCCCAGGCACCCTCGGCCGAAACCCGCGAGCTGCTGCTGGAGCTGCTCGAACGCATCGCGCGCATGCTCGACGGGCTCAAGCCAAAGGTGCGCCAGGCGTTCCTGCTGGCCCAGTGCGAAGGGTTGAGCCACCAGGCCGTGGCCGAGCGGTTGGGCGTGTCGCTGCGTTCTGTGGAGCGCTATGTGGCCGATGCGCTGTATCACTGTTACCTGCTTCGCTACGCAGACGAGCCGTAACGTGGCGCCCTCCCCTGAGGCCGTGAAACAGGCCATCCACTGGATGCTCAGCCTGCGTGAACAGGGCAACGACCCGTCATTGGCGCAGCAGTGCGAGCGCTGGCGCAACGCCGCGCCGGAACATGAGCTGGCCTGGCAACGGGTGATGCGCCTGCACCAGGATCTCGACCTGCGCGCCATACCCGGCGCCGGCGTCGCCTTGCAGACACTGGAGACCAGCCAGCGCCGGCTGCATCGGCGCCAGGCGCTCAAGCTGCTCGGCGGGGTGGCCTTGGTAGGCTCGGCGAGCTGGCTGGCCAGGGACCTGCAGAGCGTCAGCGCCTGGGCCTCGGACTACGCCACCGCAACCGGAGAACGCCGCAGCCTGCGCTTGCCCGATGGCTCGCTGCTGCAGCTCAACACGCGCAGCGCCGTGGACCTGGCCTTCACCGAGCAGCAGCGGCTGGTCCGCCTGAAGCAGGGTGAGTTGATGCTCAGCTGCAGCGAAACCGCAGACCCGGGGCGCCCGCTGCTGGTGCAATCACGCGATGCGCTGGTGGAGGGTTTTGCCGGGCGCTTCGTGGTGCGCCAGGACGAGGACTGCACGCGGGTCAGCGTCACCGCTGGCAAGGTGGCGGTGCATCAACCAGGGGGTGAGCTGCAGTGGATCGGTAACGGCCAGGATTGGCGGGTGGATGCCTCGGGCGCCAGGCGCCTGGAGCAGGTTGCCATGGACGCCGCAGCCTGGAGCGAGGGGCTGATCGTCACCCGGGACATGCGCCTGGCAGATTTCCTGACCCAGGTGAGCCGCTATCGCCATGGCTACCTCGCCTGCGATGAAGATATCGCCGACCTGCGCCTGTCGGGGGTGTTCCGCCTGGAAGACCCGGAGCAGCTGCTGCAGCTGCTGCCGCAGACGCTGCCGGTGCAACTGCGCCAACGTACCCGCTGGTGGATACGCCTCGAGCGCCTGAGCTGACACTCGCTACGGTAAATAACTGGCGGGTTTTGCTTCACCGTCCGGCAAGGACAGTAAACCAACCTTTCTGCCCTTGACCCCTCGACGGACCTCACGATGCCCATCGCCTCACCTTCTGCTCACGCTCTTCACAAGAATGATTTTCGACCTTCTTTAGATTCACCTCTGTTGTGCAAGGCGATACGTGCCGCCCTCTTCGGCACGGCACTGGGTCTGGCAGGCCTGCCGGGCGTGGCATCGGCCGCCGAGCCGGTGCAGGTGAGCCAGCCCTATGCAATCCCGCCAGGGCCGCTGGATGAGGTGCTCAATCAATTTGCGCGGCAGGCAGGCATCACCCTGTCGAGTACCCCGCAAATGACCGGCGAGCTGCGCTCCAGCGGTCTGCAAGGCCATTACTCGACTGACCAGGCGCTACGCCAGCTGCTCAACGGTACCGGCCTGGAAGCCGTCGGCCAGGGCGGCCACAGCTACGTGCTGCGTGCCCAGCCTGAGGATGCCGCGCTGTCACTGCCGGACACCGATGTGCGCAGTTTCAGCCTCGGCAATGCGCTGGGCAGCATGGAGGGCTACAACGCCACCCATAGCCAGGTGGCGACCAAGACCAGCATGCCGCTGGTGGAAACCTCGCAATCGGTATCGGTGGTGACCCGCCAGCAGATCGATGACCAAGGCTCGCAAACCGTCGCCCAGGCCATGCGCTACACCCCTGGGGTGCTGACCAACCCCTATGGCGCCACCCACCGTTATGACTACGTGGCCATGCGCGGCTTCAATGACGGCTCGGTGGACAACATCTACGTCGATGGCCTCAAGTCGATGGGCGACAACGGCACCTACAGCACCATGCAGGTGGACCCTTACTTCCTCGAGCGTATCGACATACTCAAGGGCCCCTCCTCGGTGCTTTATGGCCGCAGCTCGCCGGGCGGGCTGGTGGCCCTTACCACCAAGAAGCCGCTGTTCGAGGCCTATCACCAGGTGCAGGCGACCGTGGGCACCCAGGGGCAGCGAGGCATGGGCTTCGACTTCAGCGGCCCGCTGGATGACGACAAGCGCATTGCCTATCGCCTGACCGGGCTCGCGGATGCATCCGACACGCAGTTCGACCATAACAAGGAAGAGCGCTACGCCATCGCACCGGCAATCAGCATCGACTTCAGCGAAGACACTTCGCTGACCCTGCAGGCCTATCTGCAGCACGACCCCAACGGTGGCTACCATGGCGGCAACCCGGCGGATGGCATGCTGCACAAGCGCAATGGCCAGCGCCTGTCGGATCACTTCTTCGAAGGCGAGCCGGGCATCGACAACTACGAGCGCACCCAGCAGTCGTTCAGCTACCAGTTCGAGCACCGCTTCAACGACGTGTTCACTGCGCGGCAGAACTTCCGTTACCAGGATTCCGACGTGACGATGGACCAGGTCTACTCGGCCGGGTGGGCCGATGCCGACAGCAATATCCTCAACCGCGCCTATACCGGCGGGGACGAGCGGCTGCATTCCTACATCATCGACAACATGCTGCAGGCCGAATTCTTCACAGGCCCGGCCAAGCACACGCTGCTGCTGGGCACCGACTATCAGCGGCGCAAGGCCGACGTGGCCTGGCGCTATGGCACGGTCGATCCGCTGGACGCCAGTCACCCGCAGTACGGCAATGGCAACCTGCAGGTGCTGGGCGAAAACCGCTATCAGCGCCGCCTGCAACAGACTGGGGTATACCTGCAGGACCTGGTCGAGCTGGACCAGTGGCGCTTCTCGCTGGGCCTGCGCCAGGACTGGGTGAGGGTTTCGGAAGAGAACCGTGACAGCGATACCAAGGTCAGCGACGAGCGCAGCAAGTTCACGACCCGGGCGGGTGTGCTCTATCTGTTCGAGAACGGCATCGCGCCCTATGTCAGCTACTCGGAGTCGTTCAACCCCAACACCGTCTCCGATCAGGACGGGCGGCCGCTGGCACCGACCGAAGGCACCCAGTGGGAGGCGGGTATCAAGTACCAGCCACCGGGCAGCGACAACTTGTTCACCGCCTCGGTCTTCCACATCGAGCAGGAGAACCTGGCGTCCAAGCAGCCGGACGAGAACTTCTATCGGCCTGTGGGTGAAGTGCGCTCGCAAGGCCTGGAGCTGGAGGCCCATGTACAGGTGACCGACAACCTGAAGCTGCTGGGTGGCTACACCTTTACCGATATCGAGTATGCCAAGTCGATGCCGAGCCTGGTCGCCGGCAATCTCGACAACAAGGGCCATTCGCCGACCCAGGCGCCCAAGCAGATGTTCTCGTTGTGGGCTGATTACAACTTCCGCCAGGGCCCGCTGGATGGCCTGCGCCTGGGCGGCGGAGTGCGTTATGTGGGGTACAGCTGGGTGGATGCGGAAAACAGCATGAAGGTGCCCTCCTACACGCTGTTCGACGCTTCGGTGGGCTATGACCTGGGCAAGGTCGGGCTCAAGGGTGTGGACGTGCGCCTGAACGCCAACAACCTCACCAACGAAACCTACATCACCTCGTGCGCCAGCCTGAACTACTGCTACATGGGTGAAGAGCGCAATGTCAGCGCGACGGTCAGCTACCAGTTCTGACCACCCGGAAAAGACAAAGCCCCTGTCTGCAGTGCAGACAGGGGCTTTGGTTTTGAATCTTGACGATGACCTACTCTCACATGGGGAAACCCCACACTACCATCGGCGATGCATCGTTTCACTGCTGAGTTCGGGATGGGATCAGGTGGTTCCAATGCTCTATGGTCGTCAAGAAATTCTGTGTGCTGGCCCGTCCCTCGGGACGTGCCTGCGAATCTCTATGGCTTCTACTTAAAGACAAAACCCCTACCTGCTTGCGCAGATAGGGGTTTTGCGA